>CAXGRW010000072.1:0-13196 GCA_964012125.1 uncultured Rhodopirellula sp. | reverse complement strand
CAGATGCTGTTCTGCACGCGCAACAAATACCCTCTCTGCGGCCTCTCAAAGCACGAACGAATGAGACTGTCTCAAGAGACCAGGTATGGATACCCACACCCAACGGTTACACGCCCGCACCCTTGACGCTACTCAGCTAAATGGCTGCCGGTACTCGAAATGACGCAACTTTTTATCTGCCTCTTCGTCACCCACCACATGTTCATCCTTTGCGTTCCATTTCAAGGTTCGCCCCAATGCATTTGAAACGTACCCCAAGTGGCCAGGTGTGATCGACCGATGCCCAGTCTCTGCGGGTGCGATCGTTTCCTGTCGCGTACGAATACAACTTAAAAAGTTCCCCATGTGATCATCAGATACGGTAACCCTTACCGAGCCCGGAACAAAGTCTGGTTTTGCCCACCGTGGATCCGAGGTCCGCAACTTGCCTCGGTTCACGAAGACAGATCCCTCACTACCGATCAACTCCAAGCCTGCCGGATTCTCACTGGAGATCGTACTGCTGACTCCACCCGCATACTTACACCGGATGGTATAGCGTACTGGTGTATCGTAGATATCCGTTTTTGGAGACGTCCAACCAATTGCCTCGACTTCTTCAGGCCCAGATGCATCCAACCCTAACGCCCAGTGGGCAATATCATTGTGATGTCCAATCCAATCCATCAAAACGCCGCCACCGTAAGCACTGTGCCCGCGCCACCAGCGATGGTGTCTGGCACGCATGTAAGGCAGCACCTTTGAAGGCCCGCACCAAAAATCGTAATTGAGCTGCTTTGGAACCTTCTCCACTTTGGAATCGCCCATCGGCTGTGCATAGCCTGCTTGTTGCCCGACCTTGATCGTGTGGACTTTTCCCAGCGTTCCATTTCTCACGAGTTCAACCGCGCGACGGAAAAGTCGATCGCTACGCTGCTGCGATCCCGTTTGAAAAACTGCCTGCCGCTTTTCCACCTCGCGATAAACTGCTTGCCCCTCGGCAAACAAATGCGTCACCGGTTTCTCGCAATACACATCATTCCCCAACGCAATGGCATCCAGCGTACACTTGGCGTGCCAATGGTCTGGCGTCGCGATCACCACCGCATCAACGCCACTTTGGTTAAGCAACTCACGATAGTCGGAATACCGCGTGATGTCCTCTTTCGATACTTGTACACCGTGTTTTGCATAACCGGCGGCAATCTTCTGCCCCGCCGGAATCAACCCGTATGCATTCCCTGTGCCCCAAACACGGTCACGATAGTGTGTCGTATCCACGTCGCAAATCGCAACAATTCTCGCATTGTCGTGATGCCTGACCAACGCATCGATCAAATTGTAGCCTCGCGAGCCCAAACCAATCACGCCGATCTGGATTCGCTCGTTAGCTGATTGTCCACTGACACGGGGCAAGAAACCCACGCCTGACAATCCAACCCCTCCAGCCAACAGCAATTCGCGTCGTCCCACCGATGACGTTCGTCGTTTCATCTCACACTCCACTTTTCAGGAAGTTCACTTTGATTGCGCATGTTTGAAGTTTTTGACGTGGAACCGCATGATTTGTTCACCAGCCTTGGTGTAGATCCCACTCGCTGAATGAGACACTCCCGGCACCACCAGTCGCTCAAACTTGATTCCGATCTTTGAGAGGAACCTCATGTAATCAAGATTGTTCTCATAATTAAACCCCTTAGTCCCGACATAGATCATCCAACTTACGTCTGGCCCTGTTCGTCGTCCACCATAAGCCGTGGCAAGATCCCATGCATTATCTCCCTTTTCGAACCGGAGACTTGGCGACTCAAATCCACCCGAATCACTAATTCGTTTTTCACTCTCATAGCCACCACCGCCAGCAGCCGCACTGCAAAACAAATTTGGATAACGTAGCGCTAATCGCATTGTTCCCCGACCGCCCTGCGAAAATCCTTCCAAGCCGCGCCCCGATCGGTCTGCGATTGTGCGATAGGTTGAGTCAATGTGCGGAATCAATTCTTTGATGAATACGCTGGCTCCCTGCGACCGATCATCATCCGGCATGTTGTAATGACTCACCGGTCCTCCATTGACGAACACGTAAATGGACGGCGCCAACCCCGATGACTTCATCAGCTTCTGAATCGGTTCAGCAAGGCGGTAATTCTTCGATTCATTTCCTGGTCGGCCACCATGCAGGTAGTAGACAACCGGATAACGCTGTTCTGTTCGCTCGTAACCAGCGGGAAACAGAATCAAATAGCCGACATCATTCCCTAAACTGGGGCTGAGAAATGTTGCATGCTTGAGCCCGGGCACGGAAGATTCAGGCGGCGGATTGACCCACTTGAACGGAGCCCGTGCCTTTTTTGACTTGGGATTTTTCGAACCGGGCTTTTTCGACTCAGCTGACTGTTTTGCCTCGGTCGCTTGCTGACTTGCCCCGCCTGCGGCTTGCTGCGTTGAACTGATTGCCGCTGGCTTGCGACCAGATCGCGTGCCTCCCGATGACTGCGCAGGTGCGTTAGAAGCACAAACCGCAGCCATCACCAATACACAAAGAACCCTCATGCCGCAACTCACTTCGCTTGGCGATTCAATGGCTTCTCAACAACGATTGACTTTGGAAAGTCAGCGGCATCTTTTCCACCACGGTGTTCCCAACGCTTATTTTGCGAGTTTCCTCGCGGCTGATTCATCGGAATGTCCATGCCACCCGCGTCACCCAGCATTGCGTAAAGCCGATTTTCCAAATCCTTGGCAACACTCTTGTAGTCAGGGTCGTTGATCAGGTTATTTGTTTCACCCGGATCAGTTTTCAAGTCGTAAAGTTCATCCACATCCCATAAGCCATAGTACGTGATGTATTTAAAGCGATCACCACGCAAGGCGAACTGAGTTGGGGACTGTGGAAAGTTCTTTTCCCAATAATAGACGTACAGAAAATAATCACGCCAATCCATTTCTGGCTTATTTGGCAGATCTAAAAAACTCACGCCATCCATGTAATCAGGCGTCCCCAGGCCAGCAGCGTGCAAGATTGTTGGACCAATATCAATATTCCCAATCACGTTCTCAACAACCTTGCCACCTTCATAAAGATCGGGGCACTGCATCATCATGGGAACCCGAATGGAAGCTTCGTAAGACACCCGTTTGTCAATGAGTCCATGCTCACCCCACATGAATCCGTTGTCGCCCATGTAGACCACCAGCGTTTCATCGTGAATGCCCATATCTTTCAGTTGTTGCAAGACTCGTCCAACGCTGTCATCCACCGCCAGGACAGATTCACAATAGCGGCGATAAAGGTAATCCAGCCCTCTATCGCTGTGGTAACTGAAATCGATTCCATGCCAACTATTACGTTGGTCACGCACCCAACGCGGAGCATCTTTGGACGCACTAATTTCCTTGCCGCGTGGAAGGAAACTCAAATCCGCGTCTTTGTAGCGATCCTCATGCCGCTTTGCCGGGGTAAAGTTTGCATGAACCGCTTTATGAGAAAGGTACAAGAAGAAAGGTTTCTCATCATCCTTCTGTTCTTCCAGCCATTCCACTGCGTAGTCAGTCAACTCGTCCGTGATATAGCCTTTTTGCTTTACCCGCGTGCCGTTGACGTTGAGCGTGTACTTCGGCCCCGGTGGCAAATAGTTGCCTTGCCCCCGAAAGCTGATCCAATGGTCGAAACCCGGTCGCGGATCGTCATGCGCCCCGCCCATGTGCCACTTACCAATGAACCCGGTGTTGTAACCAGCCTGCTGCAAATATTGCGGGAAGAACAGGGTCCCCTCGGGCACCAAGCGGTTATTGTCGATCACCCGATGCTTATGGGTGTACAAACCGGTCAGAATGGATGCTCGACTGGGTGAACAAAGCGAAGTTGTGACAAACGCATTCTTGAGGTGAACCCCATTCGACGCCAGAGAATCAAGATGTGGTGTTTCCAAGAACGGATGCCCCATGAACCCCATCGCATCGTAGCGATGATCATCGGTCAAAACAAAAACAACGTTCCGAGGCTTGATTCCATCACGTTTACCTGTCTCTGGAAGCTCGTCTGCGATGGCAAACGACGACAGAACCACACCAACACAGAAAACAACAGGAGCAAATTTCAGACGCATTCAACGACTCCAGGCCACAAACAGAGAGAACAACACTCTACGTATGCTAACCGACCAGAACACTAATTCGGCCCTGCCCACCACATTTTTCTGCACTATCGCAAAAAATTCGTAAGCTACGCCATGGAGAGCGTGCCTATTTCAACCCCCACATCACAACGCGAACGGCTGAGTCTTCTTATCCTGCTCGCCAACTGGCACGCACGCCCTACAGCTGTGTGCCTGCCTGCCCCCGCAATCGGGTCGTCAAGATCAGACCCAACGCAGCTAAGATCAGCAATCGCAAAAAGACAACGTCACCGCTCAAATGTCGCAACATCTTTACCCCTTATGAAATAGAAACGACTGCTGAACTCCTCCGCTCACAGATATCCCCCGGAGTACCCCTCACCCGAAGAAATCTTCGTCGCATACGTAATTAGAATGACGCCCACATTATCCAACACAACGCGCTGTCTCATATTACAGCATCGTATTGCAGCTCCTACATTCGCTCCAAAGCTGTCAACATTACCAAGCTGGCTGCCTCCCGTTGCCTGACAAGACGACCATCGGTCGTTAGCACGCGTCGCACCACATCGGTTGCCGGGCTGCCTTCCTCACCGCGTCTTGCGATCCCTACAAAGACAAGCCCATCCATACCCTCAGGAGCTGCGGGTCCAAGATGGCCGGTGATAGAGATCGCGAAATCCGCCTCGGGTGTCTTTTCGAGAACGCCAACCGCCATTTGCAAAGCTACCTCACTGCAGACTGCAGTAAGGTGCGTGATCTGCGTAGCATCGACTCCAAGCCAAGCAACCTTTGTCGGGGATCGGTAAGTAACCGCTGACCCACAAAGCCACTCAGAAATTCCGGGGACGCCTGCGAGTGCTGCCGAAACAAGGCCCCCAGTACAACTCTCAGCAAAAACGATCTTCAACTGTTTTCGCGCAAGAGCCTCCGCCAACCCGTATAGCACTTCCTCAGTCATTGAACACCCATCTCTGAAACGACATTTTGCTCACTCGCCGCTGTCCTACTGAACGCATGAATCTCACCTCAAGGTAAAACCAACTTATTGACGCTGACTACGGATCAAGTGATTTGATCCAGACGTTGCGAAACTGAACAAGACTAGACGCTGGACGCAACTTCCCGTTTTGGTCCGGTCCTCCGTGGTGCTGCAAAACGATCGATCCCCGCTCCGGAATATCGGGCAACTGCGCGTTCTCCAAAACCATATGGTTATTGAGATAAACCGTAACACGATCCTTGACCAAGATGATTACAAAGCGATTCCATTCTCCCACCGGATTGTCCGCATTGATTCTTGGAGTGACCCCTGCGCGTATCTCAGGCGGCGTCGTGTCCTTGTGCCGAACTCCGTAAACCTCGCCCGACCCCACTGGCCAGCACCATATATTCAGCTGTGCCTTGGATGCACCACGCAAATAAATCCCCGAGTCCGCATTCGGAGTCTTGATCGTAATTTTTTTGCCTGCCGCATCCTTGAGATAACTGCCATCACTCAAGACGACAGGCACATCGTAAAAACCGCTTGTCTCTTTGATTCTCCAATCAATCTTCAGAATGAAATCTCCAAACTCCTCGCGAGTCTGAAGATTTTTGTTACCCGCAGCTTCACTACGCGAATCGTAATCAATGACACCATCAAGCACCTTCCAGTGACCACCATCGCCCTCCGGAATCACCCAATGATCAAGATCTTTACCATTGAACAACGATGTGTATCCGTCTTCCTTCTCAGCTTGCGCCCGCACATCCTGTCCAAGAAACGCACAAAAAACCAACCCAATCACAACGCCTAGCATGTTCAATTCAATCTTCATCATCTCTCCAAATTCATTCAAAACCGTGGGCCCAATACAAAATTGATAACACCCCTACTGTTGCTCTTCATCATGACGATGGCGCAACTGGCAATCAGGGCATGCCCTCGCGGCACAGATCACAACAGGCGCACAGATCACAACCAAAAAGGTAGCACGCTGAGATTATAGCGAAGTCACCGGTCGCAGAGTCACCGGTCGCAAAAGTCACGATGACCTGCGTGACCACTTGCACCCCGCAGGCGGTCACCAACTGACGCCCTCTCGACAGACAGTGAAATCGTTTGACACGTCAAGTTACATCCGAAACGCGGCAACTGATCGAAATGACGATACCCTGCATCACTGCTGACGCATGTCGCAAGTCACTCCCCCGGCGGCCCATAGATAGGCGTGGGTGGTATAATCAGCCACCATGCGTTGGCTGCTGAAACGCCACGCGAGGGTGCTGATGCTGTGCATCATCCGATCAATCCAAGCCTGCGGCAACCCATCTGCATCGCGGTTGTAGAAGCAGGGAATCACCTGTTGCTCGAGCGTTTCATACAAAGCTTTTGCATCGCGTGCGTCGGTAACTTTATCGTCGACGTGACTACGTCCCTGGCCAATGGCAAACCCATTGACGCCGTTGTAGGCCTCGCCCCACCAGCCATCAAGAATACTGCAATTCAGGCCACCGTTTAGGACAACCTTTTGGCCACTCGTGCCCGATGCCTCCAGCGGTCGTCGAGGGTTGTTCAACCAAACATCGACGCCTTGAATCAGATGCCGACATACATTGATGTCGTAATCTTCAATGAAGGCGACGTGTCCTGTGAATCGTGAATCATGTCGAAGGTTTGCCACCTCCTGAATGAATTTTTTTCCGGGCTCATCTTTCGGATGCGCTTTTCCAGCGTAGATCAATTGCACCGGCCGATTAGCGTCGTTGACCATTTCCGCGATGCGATCGATATCACTGAACAGCAGGTTCGCTCTTTTGTAGGTAGCAAATCGGCGTCCAAACCCAATGGTGAGCACCCGAGGGTCAAGCACACGCCTCGCGGCGTCCACCACATCGTCACTTTCTCCACGTCTTCGGCATTGCCGACTGACCCGTCGCCGCACGAAGGAGAGCAGATTGTTTTTCAAAGCATTGTGAGTTTCCCACAATTCCCCTGGTTCAACCTGGTGAATGCACCGCCAAACATCAGGGTCCTGAATGCGAGCTTTCCAATCCGCCGGAAAGTACTTGTCGTACAGCAGCGCCATCTGCCCAGCAAGCCAACTGGGGACATGCACACCGTTGGTAATATGACCGATAGGCACCTCGTCTTCTTTGCGGTCCGGCCAGTTGTGCGCCCACATGCGTCTTGATACGACTCCATGCAGATTGCTGACCGCATTTGCATAGCGACTCATATTGAATCCAATCACCGTCATGCAAAACGACTCAGATACATCCTCTCCGTTGACGCGTCCTAGTGCCAAAAACTCTTTCTCAGAAAGGCCCAGCGAATCACGCAAGGGCCCGAGATGTTCCTCAACGAGATCCGCTGGAAAACGATCATGCCCCGCGGCAACCGGCGTGTGAGTGGTAAAGCAGGTCATGCGTGCGGCCTCGCGATGAGCATCGGCAAACGACATCCCGTCTTCCTGCATCAGATAATTGACAACCTGCAGTGGCCCAAACGCAGAGTGCCCCTCATTGAGGTGATAAACTCCGGGATCGATCCCGAGTGCATGCAGGGCTTTGACTCCTCCTACCCCAAGAACCAGTTCCTGACGAATTCTCGTCCGTTGGTCGCCACCGTAAAGGCGACTGGTCAACTCTCGATCCTCGGGTTTATTGCCCTCGACATTGCAATCCAGCAGGTACAACTTCACTCGCCCGACATCCATTTGCCAAACCTTGGCTAACAGTTCTCCATTACGAGTTTCGATGGAAATATTGATTGGATCGCCACCCTTATCCACCGCAGGCTTCATCGGTAGGTGGCTGACTTGTGTTTCGAGGTATTCTTCTCCCTGAAATCCCTCATCATCGAGATGCTGACGAAAATAGCCATGCGAGTAATACAAACCTACGCCGACCAAGGGCACACCTAGTCCAGATGCGCTCTTTACGTGGTCTCCCGACAAAACCCCAAGCCCGCCACTGTAAATTGGAACCGACTCATGGATGCCAAACTCAGCAGAAAAGTATGCAACAGGCTTCGCGCCGAGAACTCCCGCGTTGTTGGACGCCCATGTGTGGGTATTGGCCAAGTATTCCTGCAATCTGCGGTAGGCATAATTAATACGACTGTGCAGCACTAATTCACTCGCGCGTTCAGCCAACTGCTCAGGTGTCATCTCGCGCAGCAGTGCCACTGCATTGTGATCCAATTGCCGCCAGCGAATCGGATCTATGTCGCGAAACAACTGATCGCACTCCGGATGCCAACTCCACCACAAATTATTGGCCAGCTCCCAAAGCTTGCCGTATAAATCATCCGCGTGGTGTTCTTCGTGATTGGGCTGCAACAGCGGTGATGTTGGCGAGACATTCGACGGTACTTCTGCCTGGCTCATGGGAACTCGCGGGGAATGAATTATCTGCTAAAAACTATTGAAGAAGTTAAAACCTGAGTGGGCCATCTGAACTGACTCCGAACCATTTCACAAATCCGTGGTTCACTCTGGTGAAAATAGGCGAACCTGCGATGATATAAACGTTCTACGATGCCGCCATCAGCCTGTTTTTCCTTCCGGCACGCCAAAGATACCGTGATTTCAGTTTTCTGGGACCACGGATCCCACGCAATTTTGACCAACGCAATCACTGACCTGAACATGCAGCACCTCTCCCCCATCCTAACTCCAACCTGTGTTTCAATGGATCACTTGTGCGATGAGCTCAGCCGGCTCGCCGATACAATTACAGACGTAAGTGACTGGCCATCTGAATCGCTCAGTCTGTGTGGGCAACGAGGAGTCTACCGCTGGTTCCTCCCCGAAGAACTGGGTGGCTATGGTTGGTCAGCTTCAGATCAGATCCGAGGCTACTTGCGATTGTCTCAAGCCGACCTGACAACGACGTTTGTCATCACCCAATACATGGGAGCTGTTCGGCGAATTGCTGCAAGCGGAAATACTGCTGTCATTGAGTCTTGGCTCGAAAACCTTGCAAGTGGCAGCCAATTCAGCACAGTCGGGATTAGTCATTTAACAACGAGTCGTCGCCATTTGACGCAGCCAGTTCTGCGGGCAGAAGAGACAGCAGATGGCTACATCCTCGATGGTCTCGCTCCCTGGGTCACAGGTGCTCCGCACGCCGAACTTTACATTGTGGGCGCCACACTTCCAGACAGCCAACAAGTACTCCTGGCGGTTCCATCGACACTCGCTGGTATCAAAGCCGGGCCTGGACATGAGCTGGTCGCGCTGTCTGCGAGCTGCACTGACCAAGTCAGATTCGATAGCGTACATGTGAATCAAACAATGCTGCTCAACGGCCCCAGCGAAAACGTTCTCAAGAGCGCCACAGGCATACGCACCGGCGGCCTCCAAACATCAACCTTGGCGATCGGCCTCGCCCAAGCTGCAGTGCACTTCCTGTCTTCCGAAGCCAGCGCAAGAACAGACCTACAGGATGCAGCAACCGAACTGCGGCAGGAAGTTGATGCGTTAGCCCAACGCTTACTCAACGCTTCCGAGGGCGAGACTGACTGCGATACATCCGAAATCCGCACGGCCGCCAATCGCCTTGCTCTGCGAAGTACCCAGGCTGCGTTGACGGCTGCCAAAGGGGCTGGATTCGTCAAAGGACATCCGGTGGGCCGGTGGTGCCGTGAAGCACTTTTCTTTCTCGTTTGGAGCTGCCCACAACCGATCGCACAGGCTCACCTTTGTGAACTCGCGTTCGACACTCACTCCTGACGGAGTGCAATTCGTGCCGCCCCTTCTTCGCTGATCGCTATTGCTAGCCAACCGTCACGAAGTTCAAGTTGACTGACGACCAATCCATCCGTCGCCGGATTCTCGATCAGCCGAGGCACTGTCAGCGGAATTTCACGACTTGTTGCGAAAACCTTATTGAAAATGGCACGCACTGGTAATCGCTCACGTATCGCCATTCGGGGACCGCTGATCCGCAAATGTCCATCACGCACCAAGCGAGCATTCATTCCATCGATTTCAGGTCGATATCCAACGCGAACGATGAACTGCGTCAAATCAATTCCCTCATCACGACGCAACCTGAGCACACGCAACGTCAACCACAACATCCCATCTTCGATTTCGACGGTGATGGGCCGCGTGCGAGCGAACTGCACAGTGACGTCCGCAGGAATATCCTCAGGAATCTCAACATCTGCGTTGCCAAATGTTCCGACACCTTTATGAATCAACTCGCGAATCCCGATAGCCTGATCCGAGGGAATCAACTGCTCGAGCGTATTATTAAGTGCTGACTGGTGCAATTGAACACTCAACAAGCTGTCACTCAACGCACGAGGACGAGGCGTGAATGCTCCCAATTGCCAATCACCCGCCACCCGATAACGCGCCAGCAGGCGTTGTTCGGTCGTCTGCATATCGGTGACACACGGATCAAGTTGCAAACGCCCTAACGGTCCTAACACCATTTCGCTCAAAGTGAGTGCGGCCTCATCCACACGCGTTTCGATCCGTGCATCCATTTCTGACTCAATCCGCGTCTGAGTTTCCCGAGTCGCAATTCGATTCGCCTGCGGCGCCATCTCGCGGTACCTGTCCTCTGCGATGGAACGGACCAAGCTCCCCACCAACGGCCAACCATCGTAAGCAGTTTCGACGCCACGTAATCGGGTTGAACTCATCACCTTCGCATCGGAATCGCCCAAACGCAAACCCTGCTTGGTAACTTCAATCTGACTGGCTGCATTAAACTTTGCTGACGCTGCAGTTCTGACTGAAACCACGCCTTGCCTTCCAACGGAATCGGTTTTGACACGACCATTTGCTTTGAGTTTCAGCAGCCAACGATCACTGGCTGGCTCCAAGTCGACGTCGAATTTACTCTCAATTTTGCTAACCCCCGATACCCGTGCCCCCATCATCCGTGTGTTGATCGGCATCTTCGTTGGTTCGATCGCAGGAATCATTCTTTCAATGAAACGCTCGGTAATCGCAAAGCGTACATTGGCGTTCCGATAATGAGTATTTATCCCATCAGCAACCTTGACCGCAGCAGGACTGTCCGCAAAACGCAGGGCTTGTGCAGCGGAAGCGATATCCACTGCTGCCAAATCGATCGCATTCTCCTCCTGCTGCTCCAGTTGATTCATCAACGCAGCATAATCAACCACCGTGTGCGCCCAAGGGCGAACAACCGTGACCAGCTGTTCAATTGACTCTCGCTGCAACCATTGCGACTGGTCACTACCGAGGCTGTGCCACTGCAACCGCGACATCAACCTCTGAGATAGCATTGCCCGCGAGGCAGCAGTCCCACTCTTGGCCTGCTCCAATACCTGATCGAGCATCAGAAAAGTATTCCAGCCATTGACGTCACCTGTCGCGACCAAGTCATCCCGCACTTTCTGTACCGATAATTCAAGTGGCAGTCGCGTATCGCTACTGAGCGAATTCCGGGAAACGTCTTGCCCCTGACTCAGACTCCATACAGGCATCCAGACAGCCGTCCGACGAGAGATCGCATAGCTTGCCCTCAGCCAGTGCACTTGACGCTGCCGATCCTCAAGCGATTCAGCTTGCTCGCGTCCTTCGGCAGCCAAGGAATTCAATGCGACAATGATCGCGCCAGCATCCTCATCACCCAATCGCGGCAATGACCTTAAATCTGCGAGCAGGTCCTGCACCCGCGCTGCCCAATCGGCAATGGTCAACTCAGTGCCATCGAGCGAGACAAAGTTGCCCCCTTGTTGTGCCTCTGAAGTTGCGGACAACTCTGCCAGTTGCTGTAACTGAGCGACTAGCTGCTTTGCCTCTGGCCACGCGGGAACCTGGACTTTCCTGACTGCCCGAACCGGGCTGACATTGCGAGACACAGACTGCTGCACTTGAGGTATCGCTATCTCATCCTCAGCCGAGATAATTCCGCCCACCGGAACCACCGCGGGTGTCGCATCGGGAGTTTGCGTTTGCCCGGTATTTGCAAACGCTCGAAGCCTGCGTTCAAGCTTATGCTCGGCTGCAAAGCTTTTCAGTTTTTCCGACTGCTTTGCCATCACGATTAACCAATCGTTGCAATTGCCTTTAGCAGTTTGCAAATGAATTCGAACCGCCTCACTTGCATTAGCCCATGACGGACGCGAAGCAACTTCTTGCAGTTCACTTCGCATCAAATCCCGGCGTCCCAGGTCCCGATTGGCATCTGGAAGAACGGACTTCGGTTTTAGCGTCGCAATGCTGGCCAGATCGCTGCATGGCTGCCAGAAGTCTGCCGACCAGGGGTCAGTAAGCCAACTGGCACTGCCCCATCCAAATTGCTGACACCCCTCAAGGGTGAGTAGCGTGTCAGCCTCAGACAGTGGCATCCCTACCTCAGAAGATCCCTCGGTAACCGCGGACGAGTGCCCAGCCAACTCGTTGTTGACTTCAGCCCGACCAAGTCCAGCCAGTTCCTGCTCAATCCGCCGCACGGGTGCCTTGATGATGGCTCTGGAGCTCGCATTCTCGGCTCCGTCCACTCTTGCGGTCGCATCTGCCGAGTCATCGCGATCAGCATTGTCACCTAAAACAGCGGCAACACGTTCCGGCAATTTTATCGCCTGAACCTCGGGCTCTTCACCTCCGGCTTGAATGTTCTGTAGGGCAACGCTCTCCTCACCATGCGACAAAACAATCGTTGGTGTAGAGACGGGAGCCACATCCAATTCCGGCACAACGGCTAGGTCGATTGACGGACTGACACTCGACACACCACTGTGTTCAGGCTTGTCCAAAACCGGGTCCATCGGAAACCAAGACATCGCTAGCATCGTGGCAGACGCCGCGACCGGCCATTTGATCAGAGAACGGTTAACTTCCTTGTACATCCCTTCGCTCTTCCATGCATGGGAGTTAACAGCTGGGAAATCACAAAATTTATCGGTCCTTCCGATTTTTCGCCCGCCGTTACCTAGGGCATCGACAGATGGGGGGGACCCAATGTACTGAGCGTGTCCTGCATCCCCCAACCGTCAATGGCCGCGCGATCAACACGAGCTGCGTAATGCGATAAGTCAGCTTAATCGGTCGCGTATCGCCCCCTAAAACCCGAGTGTTAACGAGTCCAAAGTGAAATGCCCCTGTGAAATGCCCCTGTGAAATG
>CAXGRW010000071.1:0-13196 GCA_964012125.1 uncultured Rhodopirellula sp. | reverse complement strand
TGATCAGGATGTCAGGTTTGACCCCATCAGCAATAATCCCCAGTCGCTGAACAACTGGGTTTTTCATTCCTCCCGCGACAAGCGTGGTCTGAAAGTGATCGGGGGCCTGTTTTCTTTTCTGCTGCTCTGCCAACCGTGTTGCACAAGCTTCTCGCGCCGCATCAGCATCCTCGTTCAGAATCACTACAAACTGCCGAACATCGTCCACCGGGCGTTCGTTGGTGAACGTGCCGTAGCGTACCAAGTGCGGAACGGTTTCGGCATCTGGCCTGAACTCGATGATCGTCCACTTGCCTTCGTCCTCTTCACTGTCTACACCGCGTTCACTGCCCACAACGGGATCACTGCTCTCGGGAATGCGCAGTGTCTTACCATCGAGTGTTTTAAGTTCCAGCTGAATGGTGCGTGTGGCATCCTCTGGCGTACCGATAGCCAAGAAGTGCCCCTGACGCCGGCCGTACGTCCAACCTGCCACAAACGGTGGCTGGTACATCCAGTAGCGATGATAACGATCTAACAGAAACGAAGTTGCGTTCCAAACCATTGGTGTGTCAGCATGTTGATCCAGACTCGCCCGCCGATACTTTTCGTGCAATCTTCGTTCGCTGATCTCCAATGCCAGTAAAGCGGCTACTGCGTTTGCTGTGGCAACGGTAGGCTGCTGGCTCACAAACTGGCTGATCACACTGGAACAATCCTGATCTGGTTCACGCAATTTCTGTCTTGCAACACAAAGCCGCGCGATCAAATCAGTACCGTCGGGAAACCCCTTATCCAGCGCATGCTGAGCCTCTTTCAAAGCATCAGTAAATCGCGCCGGACTTCCTTCTACTTTCCAAAGCCCCATCAAGGCCACTATCCGCCGGTTGCGAACCATCCACAGATCAGTCGCATCTGGATAGTCTGCAATGACCTGTTGGCAAAGTGCGTCAGCTTTTTCGTAGTTCGCCCGCGCTTGTTCAGATGTCAAACGGTATCGTTCCGGCGCCTTCACGAAACAATCTTGAATCGCTTGCAACTTGTCAACTGGCACCACCGACGCTTCCCGCTGCAATGGTTGTGCCTGTCCTGCATCCCCCGCCTCGACCGCCTTCCACTCTGGCGGAGCAGCGGGATCAAAGTCACCCTCCGGATCAGTGACCAGAAAATCTCCAGCTAACAGTGACTGAAACTGACTGGTGTACTGCGGTTTGGTCCAGACGCGTGCAAGTGATGACTGAAGCGAACGTTCATAGCCTGACTTGCTTTTCGTCCCACGACCGCTGGAACCAGCACCCGACATGAACATTGCTGTATAGCCGGTTGGCGCCATCGTGAGCTTGAATGGGTCACCACGAACGTAGGTTTTATAAATCGGATTTTCACGTCCATCTGGCAATCGTATGGCGGGCCAGTTCAAGCCCAATTCCCGTAGCATGCTTTCACCCGCGTCAGGCAAGTCGTCAAGGTTGAAGCTTACAAATTGGTAACGATCAGCAGCATCGCTATCAGTTTTCAAGTTTTTCCATGCCGCGGCAAGCTCGCGAAGATCTTCCAGCCCCCCATTGTCCTTGGACCAAAAATACAACGCTGTGGTTTTGCCCAGGTAGTCCATCGGAAAGCATACAGGCGTACCATCGGACAGCTCGAATCGTCCAATGAAGGGTGCTCCAAAAACCTGCCCCGCCAATTTGTCACGCTGAAAATTGATCATTTCCAAATTGCCGGGCAGACGCTCCGCAATGACGTTCCGCATGTAGGAAACCAAACCAGCGTCGCCGAACTCCAACGCCATCAACATGGCGATACGAATCACCTTTCCTTCAACCTCCGTGTCGCGGTAGCGATCAACCAAAGGCCGCAGTGCCTCAGCACGTGTCTTGGGGTCAGCACCCTGCTGCGCCAACTCAGCCTGCGAGATCAGCAAGTCAGCATCCAGGCGGATCGCGGCATACTCATTGGGCGCCGTGACCAGTTGCCGACAGGTTTCCAGAAAGCTCCTGCGATTCAACGCAGAGTTATCGAGCCCGATCAGCTTCTGCTGGCTACTAAAAAGAACGCCCAACATCTCGAATCGGTTGGTCGCTTTCTTGTTGCTTTCCAGCACTTCGTCGCAGGCACGTATCACACGACGAAGAGCCAACTTCTGCCGGGCCGCTGACTTGGATTGCAATGCTTCGTCGAGTTGCGTTTGCAACGACGTGATCTTATCTGCAGAGATCAAGGGCGGTTCAGCTGCGGTGACCACCGCAGCTGTTAAACCAAACACGGCCAGCAGCAATACGACCGCACTCATTCGGGATGAATGATTCATCGTGGGATGCTTCTGTTGCAAGGTGAACATGCAAGTCTTCTCGTTACTTTTTATTGAGTTGTCTACTGAACTGGCTTAAGCTCGAATTGTTTGATACTGACACCTCGGTTGGGCGCACGGAAGGTGACCATGATCGAGTTGCGTCCTTCTCTCAGGTTGATGACCTGCGGCTCACTCTGTGTCCACATCCCTTTGCTGTACGGCAGCTTCACATCAACCAACTCACGCCGATTGACTCGAAAGATGGCATTCATGCCTGTTGAGACTGTCGTGACTAGCGTGCTGACCTCGTACTTACCCGCCTTGGGTGCTTCGATCGAATACCGCAGAATTTCCGGCCTCTCACCAAGACGTTGATAGTGAATCTGCATGCCCTCATCCCAACTGCGCAGAAATGTGACCTTGTCATTGTTATTTTTGGGGCTGGTGCAGGCGACAGCTGGGACGATGATCGTGCCATCCTCGGCAACAATGATGCTCTTATCTTCCTCGGGAATCTCGATCTCCTTAATCTCTGCCACACCAAGAATCTTGTCGGACTCACCGAGCAAGCGGGCTTCCTCCTCGGTGAGTGAAGCCAGTTCGGCCTCAGCGGCTGCCTGTTCGCTATTGGCATCATCCACAACGACACGCTTGTGATAGAACGCCAATCCATTCCAGAATCCACCACCGCGTCCGTATTGACGCAGATTGACATCTTCTTCACCCAAGGCATCGCCAATCCACTGAGCACGAACCACACGCATGTATTGTTCTGGAAAGTCCCGCGCTTGCGAATCGAGATAGAAATCGAGGCCACATTGCGGTCCGCACCAATTCATGGACCACCACGCCCCCAATCGCACGACCCAGCCATCGGGTGTCCAAAAATTCATCGCTGCATGGCCGCTCTGTGTCGATCGCCGAGCAGGAATTCCAAATGCTCGTGTAATGAATCTTCCAAAAAACGCACGCCGGCCGCAAACGCCCCCTAACGCGAGAGCCTGTTGCTGCGACGTGCCAAGCGATTCATCATGCGTAGTGCTGCAATAGGGCAGATCACTTTTTACGAGCCCCACATACCGCCAAGAGTGATTCACATTGGTAATGTGGTCAGGCCGAAAGTTTCGCAGCATCTGCCTTGCCCAAGTCAATTCTTCATTGGTGTACGGATCATTAGTAATGAACCGACACTCCCACGCGTTGAAGTTCTCAAAAGCGGGATCCAATTCACCGGCAAGGAAAGCTTTCTCGTAATGCAAGTAACGGGAGACCTGACCATCGGGATTCTCATTATCGGTAAAGATAATCCCGTTCACGCTACCGCGTTCTTTACCGCTGAGCCAAGGCTGATGCAATGCAGTTCCCAATGCCAAATTCTGCAGGACGCCAGGTTCTCTCGCACGCTCGCTTGCGTCAAGAATCGCGGTGTAAACCTGCATCGCCTCGCCGTACTCGCCTCCGTTGGCGCCACCTGCCATGAGCATCTGTTTCATGAGTGGCTCATCAGCCAGCAGCCGGTCCAACAAGGCTTTTTCCTGCTGTCCCTGCTGTGCAAATTCGGCGAGTCCCTCGGGAGTCCCATGACGCAAAATGGCAATCCGCATCAGCTTGCCATCGAGCGAGGCATCTGAGAGCACTGAATCACTGTCGGCAAGCACGGCCCTTGCTGATTGCAGTGCCCGCGTTTCGACAACAGCTTTCTGCTTCTGAAATTCCTGATGAGCTTTTGGGCCCGCGTCTTCACCGGGCTTAGACAGTGAAGAAACGGCAGCTCTCGCTTGCTCAAACGCTGCCTGCGTGGGAAACGCCTCTGCAGGCAAACTCTGCACGACTTCCGAACTTAGTTTGTTCAGCATTTCGACATAGGTCTGCCGAATCTGTTTCCCCTCAGCCGTCAGTTCGATCTCCGCCGCCTGCTTCGCAGAGGACGAGGTGACAGAACAAAAAACCATACACCCCAAGACTAGAGCGATCAGACAGCGTTTATTTTGATTTCCAAAATTCATCTTGTAATCCAGCATGAAGGCAAAGTGGAAAATCTTATTTCCGTTTTTTTCAGGCAGCGAAGGAACGCTACCACGGCGGTATCACTAATTCTGTTTTGTAAACTTACGCTTTTCAATCAACTCAATGACCTTTTCAGCAAAACGTTGGCCCAACATCTCCGCGCCTTCCTTGGGAAAATGAATATCGCCCTGCGGTTGCTGAGCATCGCCACCATTAAGGTCATCCGTGTTGATCCAAGCGTTCCCAGCGACCTTGCCCAAACGCACCTGAGCCTCTCTCACATGTCGCCAATGTTCATTGTCCGGCCTGTCACGGGCGTAGTCGTTGATGCGGCCAATGACGTAATACAGGTCGTTTCGCTTGAGATCATTTTTTAGCTGATCCGTCAGTTTGACAAAACTCTGTTCATAAACATCAGACAATCGGTTATTGGCGTCTGACTCACCCTGCATCCAAACGAAACCAACCGTATCAAACGTGGCTTTCTTTGCAGCATCCATGGCAGCCTGAATTAGTGGTTCGTATTCCTGTCCATTCGAATTCATTTTTTTCGTGGAAAGATCACGCCCTTGTGGCTGTGCGTAATCCGCGACCCAAAAACGAATACCACGACCTGACTTCATTCGCATCACGACCACTGCGTGCTCTTTTCCAAAGTGCTGCTGAACACGTTGAGCAAATGCGTCCCGCACTGCGCCGGTCATATTTGATTGACCGGAAAGGATGAACAGGTGATTTGCCGCGTTTGCCGATTCCGCACGAACAGTCAGCACGACAACTGCCAAGCTAAACAATCCCAAAAGCAGACGCTGTTTGGTCCACTCGCTTTGCGCCGTTTGACATTGAGCTGTTTGAAATCGTTTTATTCGAAATCGTTGTGTACGAAACTGCATGCAAGAAGCTTCCGCTTTAACGTTGATAGACGGGAATGTACCGATTGGGCGTACCCAGGATGATGATTGACATCGGAGTTTTGTGGGGATAGTCCTCTTCTTTTTCCTGCCATGACCCATTGGGTTGCTGCAACGCGATTAGTGAATCACGAATTTTGGGATACCACTTCGCATACTTTTCGTCCCCCGCCTGCACCATCGCCTGCATTGCGTAATAGTGTGTGTAGTAGAAGTGCCCGTTATCTTTTCGGGAAAACATTTTGGGATCATTCTCGAGGCTCCTGAGCGCCGCTTGAACCCACTCTGTATCACGATTTCCAGCCAACTGGGCCGCGTAGGCTCCTCCGGCAGTGCAGGCCAAGGTATACCCCTTTCCCTGATATCCGAAACCGCCGCGTTGTTCATCGAATGCCTGATCACGCAGATAGCCAGTCAGTCTTTCAATTGTATCATTGGGAACCAGGACTCCTGCCTCTCGTGCTGAGGCCAGAGATACAAAGACCATTGCAGTGACGGATGTATCTTGCCCTGCATCCGGTCGGGGTGCATAACGCCAGCCACCCAACGGACTTTGCGAACGCAGAATGATTTGCACCACTCGTTCCAAGGCTACCTGGATTTCCTGGTTGTCTTCCTTGTCGGCGGTCATTCCCCACAGCTCGGACATGGCGATGGTAAACAGTCCGATTTCATACATTTTCACGCCCATTGCGCCAGTGGGCGAATCCTTGGCTCGCTTGAGCAGATAGTTCTTTGCGCGGTCCAACGCCTCGCCGTAACGACCGAACCCGGGAAAGTGTCCTTCAACCATGAATGCCATCAGGCCCAGGCTGGTACCCGCAATCGCGTAGTCGCCACTTCCTCCAGTCGTCCACGAGCCATCTTTATTTTGGCTACTGATCAGAAACTGCAGGCCACGTTCGATGGCCTTTTCCGCTTCCTCCGTCAACTCCGGGGCGTCATCTGAATCAGCCACTTCATACGGCGCATCATTCTCGGCATAGGCCTTAGTCCAAACGAGACACGAAATCATCAAGGCCACAACAAATCCAAGATGAGCGCCAAGCTGACGAGCAATCGCAATCATTTTGCCACCCTTTCATAGTAATTTTTCAAAAGTGCCCGATACTCAAGCGGCAATTCGCGTGCGAAGTTCTGATTAAGGGCAGCACGATTGCGATCCCCCAACACCTTCCACTCAGTACGCTGATCCTTTGCGGTTTCCCCGCTGACGAAATCAGAAATGAATCCTGCAGAGACTGCTGATTCGCTGTCGCTTCCTTCACTCGAATCCCCATCGCCCTCGCTGGGCGAAGCCACGGGTGCCGAAGTTTCAAGTACCAATGCCTGATCGACGATGAAGTGCCGAAGTTTCTCGTCTGCGAGTTTCTGATGCCCCCTCAATTCAGCAAGCTCAGAGGCCTTGAACACCTTTACCGACTCGGACAACTGACTGGCTGCTTCGGTCAGCATCGGGTGTGATTCGCCCACTCCACTGATTTCAGCCAAACGTTCCGAAAGTTTGCTCTGCTGCTCGGAAAGTTGTTCCAACAAGTTTGCATCAGCACTGCTTGCCACATCAACACTGCTTGCCGCATCAGCACTGGCAGTCTGCCGCAACACCTGCTTGTGGTCACTGGCTACCGCCAAGGCATCAACCAACCGAACCAATGCGGGATCACTATCAGCAACGATCTCAATGGACGGCAGCCCATGCAGCATCGTGATCACTGCGAGCAAGGTTTCCGCATTCTCTGAATACACTGCCGAAACAAGTTCCATTGTCTCTGCCGCAGATGCTGAATCTCCCTTTTCTAGCGCGACCACCACTTCTTGCATCACATCGACTGGCTCGATAAACGTTGCCATTCCAGTGGCCACAAGCAGTTGCCTGGCCGAAACCTGAGCCCCGGACAGTAGCTTTTGTTGTCTCTCAAGAATCCTCGGCAAATCGTCTGGATTCGCGTCAGTCGTTCTCGCCCGCAGCTCATCTTGGCGAAACTGCCACATCGCTGTGTCAGAGACTGACTTGTGCAAAAAAGCAACGATCTCGGCGACGTAACCCGTCTGACCCTGAATATCCTTTACCAGCGTCTGCACTTCAGCAAGCGACTCGGCTGCAACGTCCTGTGCATCGACCGCATCAAATTTGTCTCCCGATTTGATCGCGGCGATCGCATCTTCAAAGTCTGTCTTCGCGAATGCCAACGGGGTCCCTACATCGAGTCTTGCCGCAACCATATCCAAAAGTGGTGAAACATCGCCAAGACAACGAAGCATGTTACCGAACTGTGGCAGCACGGGCTCCATCGCCTCTGTCTCGGATGCCTCAGTCAATTCCAACAGGTCACGTTGCTCAGCAACGATGTCCTTCATGTAACCATTTGCAAAGCCGACAGAACGTTGAAATAGCAGCAAGTCCTGCAAAAGGCTCAATCTCTCGTTCTGTGCGACCACAATTTCAAAAGCCTTCGCCAATGCGTCAGCAGACTGTTCCTGCCATTCGATTGCCGAATCAGCATCATTCTTTTCAAGTGCTTGCACTGACTGCTGAAGCCAGTCCTCAGCCTCTTCCAGTTGGCTCAGGAACGGAGGCAAATCGGGATCCACCTCTACCTCGTCTTGCTCTTTCAGCGACGTGACAAAACCAGCCAATTCATCAACCAGATTCTGTTGAGATTCGGCGATGTTCTGAACAGGCTTTTGCTCAGCAGCCGCAAGATCCGTTTTCTCAAGGTAGCCGATGACCCGAGCCTCATACTCCTCGATGCTTGACATTCGAGCGCTAGATGCGGCAACGAGCGTACCAAGCCCCTGAGTTCGAAGCCCGATTTCGACCGACCATCTTTCCACCACAAGCAACAAATTGGCCAACGCTTCCTCAGCAAGTATTTGCTGCTCAAGCACAGCTGGTTGATCGCCCGCCTCAAGCTTCAGCAGGGCGGCAGCCATGGCATTTCCGGACTTTTCCAGCAGCATGTCAACTGGTGGAACCTGCGGTTGTCGCTCATCAAACAGTTCGGAACGTGCGGCGGGTACAGTCGGCAGCAACATGGTGGCGAGTTGCTTACGGAGTGACCGCTGAACCTGAGCCATGGAATCACGCTGAGCTTTGAATTCGGTTTCAGACAAGTCGGCGTTCTCAATACGTAGTTGACGTTGAACCGCCCCGAGTGATCCAACCAGGTCACGCGTCTCAAGCAGCGTGGAATAAGCTCCGCTTATCCGAACGCTGAATTCAGCATCCAGCAACGTTCGCACCAACTCCGCCTGAATAACTGCAGCTTTGCCAAGCTCACCATCACCAATCAACTCTTGCGTTTCCTTCATCCGCTCAACGGTCCCTGCGTCTCGCAAATCTTTGACACTACGGATTAAGCGTAGCACCGCCAAGGGTCGCAGTTGGTAACGCATGGCTGCCTGCAAGTCGGCGATCAGCTTTGCTGTCCAGTCAGCTAGTTCAATTTGTCGCTCCGAAAGTTCCTGTGTTTCGTCCACAGATTGAAACTCGATGCCTTGCCAACGCAGTGATGCCTGAACCTCGGCAAGCATCCGTGCCTCACGGGCATAGACTTCCTGGGCTGCATCAATCCCCCGCAACATGACTAATGAACCCAAGTCTCGTGCAGCAGTGTTGACCGCACTTGAGGCAGCCTGAGGCCCAGAAGCCATTTCCGACGCTGCTGCACCGGACTGCTGACGAAGTCGATCCGCAGCTTGTGCGATAGATGTCTCGGCAATGCCAACCAAAGCCATCCGCAAAGCTTCAAGTGAATCCCCTTCAGCCACATCGGAAACATTATTGGCAGCTAGATCATCCAACAGCACACGCAACTGACTTGCAATTCCTTTTAACTGTTCTCGCACCATCTCCTGCCGAATCGCCTCAAGCTGGCACGCCTGTGCGTATCCTTCAGTGGTTGGTTCAAGAGTGCGAACGACCTGATGGGCCGACCGCTGCTGGCGGTAAATCGCCTGGACTCGTGACAGCAGACGATCCTTCTGCTTCTCGATTTGCTCGAGGTACTGTTCCTTGGAAAGAAAAGTGATCCTGCGTGTCTCGGACCGTACGACGTGCGGCCCCAACGGTTCGGGGTAGCGGTCACTGACCTCGACCACAAACGACACCGTGTCTCCCACTTGCAAGTCAGGCACACTTTCCCGGTAGTCCCAATCGATGGTCTGCGATCCCTGGCCGCTTTCGACGGGATCTTCCAGTTTAATTGGCACTTCATCACGCTGGTTGACCCGGTAGGCCACCGTTGTGGTACCAACACCGTGGTCATCCTGCACACGAACGGCCAGGTCCAACGGACGGCCGACCATTGCGACCAAGTTGGCGGACGGCTGAGTCAACTCAACCCGTGGCGTTTGATCAGCAGCGACCTGCAGGAAATAACGTGGGCTAATGAATTCAAAGTCGTGGTCCTTATCTACCCACCCAAAGTGGTATCCCTTGGATGCGGAAACGTCCGCCGTAAAATCGAGTGTCCGGTCATCAGAACCAATATCCAAATCGACTGTTTCTTCACCATCACGGAAAAACTGCGCTGATCGAATCGGACGATCCAACACAATTCGCCAGTCCACCCCGGTGCCTTCGGGCACGGTCAAAGTCAGCGCTTCGATCGATTCCTGCTCACGCCCCAGATAAGATGGATAATCGAGGCTGACCGCGACCTCTTTAATCCTTGGCGCTGGCACCACACGTGCCTGCTGCCAATCAGTTCGATCATCTCCAGCCTTGATCCGGTAAGTGAAATCCCGCGACGCCGATGCGATCGTGTAAGTACACGCACCATCAACCACATCAAGCTCGATCGCCCGAGCCCGCCCTTCACCCGTCTGCACATAGATCGTTGCCTGACGTGGGACGATGCCACCGATTTGAGCAGTAATCGACGCGTTCTCACCTTCCTTGATCACCAGCTCATCCTGTGCGATCGTGATCTGCGTGTAGGTTGGATATTCGACGTTGAGCCATGGGTTGAAGAAACGTGAAAAACCCGCCGCCAAAAATGGTCCGTTCACCACAGAAAAAATGACCATCACTGCAATCAGCAAGGTGACCAGCACGGCCGAGCGTCGCAGCGGAGTGAATGGCACGGCCTGCTCAATGCGTAAATCTGAGGCGGCGTTTTCTGCGAGTTGGCATGTATGCTCACGCAGTTCAGACGAATCACTCAAAGTAGGTGTCTGTTGCCGCAACTGCACTGCAGATACCAACAGGCTATTGAGCTCACCATGTTGTGATTCCAACTGCAACGCAATGGCAACGGCATCAAAGGAACGCAGGTTGCACCAACCACAACGCCAAGCCCGGTAAAACGCGACGCCCAAGATTACGACAAGGATTGCAACACGTCCGGTGGCGGGCATGTAAGTCATCCAGTCGATGAACATCCCCAACAGGAACAGTGGGATGGCACAGCTGAAAAATGCCAACATGCCGGCAAACACGTGCAGCATCTGGCTTCGGTACCACGCAGCACGAATACGCGAATCGAGTTTTTCCAAACGAATGGCTTGTACAGTGGTCATGGCAAATCATGCCTCCTTCGCTGAATCCACTCCAGCCCAAGCAGCCCCACAAGCAGACCCAACATCCAACCGTTATCCCAAAGTGATCTCTCAGAAATCACGGTGGTTGTCACTGGCTGTTGGTCAACTAATTCCACCAGTTTCGAAAAGTCCTGGACCTTCAAACACTCACCACCGGTGAGGCTGGCAATGCGTTTCAGGTTTTCGAGATCAAGATCGGTATCGGCTAACTCACGGTTTTCATCAACGACCTGAAACTCAGTCGTATTTGAGATGGGTTGATCATTTTCATTGGACTCAAGCCGATAACGTCCGGGGATCGACGCTGCGAAATATCCCTCGAACAGTCCTGGATGAGAACGGTCGGGCCGAAGACTGACAACTTGGCGCGTCTGCTGTCCACCGAGGCCAGTGACGAACACATCAAAACCGGACTGCACAACGGGGTCAAAGTTGTCGTCCAGAACGTGCGCATAAATACGACATTGGCTTCCGGCTGGATAAATCGATCGGTCAGTCTCCAGCCGAATCCGCTTGTGCTCACCCATCAGGCGTGAGAGGGTCATGAATTGGATACACTGCGACCAGACTCGCCAGTGATACTTATCCCCGGTTTTGTAACGAAGCCTCCACAATCGATCGGTCGCGACCGACATACACTTTCCGGTACCGTACCGCTGCCAGGCAACCAGCGGGTATCCCTGTTCACGGTCAATGCTGTCAGACAAAACAGCGAGCACCGTCGCTCCTGGCTTGGGGCCAAGCAGCGGCGGCAAATGATCCATCGGTGCCATCCGGCTCCAAATACGGTCGTTCAAATCCGCTTCGTTCTCAAGTGTCATCACCAGACTACTGCGTCCCTCAGGGGTCAGCACTGGATAGACCGATTCAGCGACTTCTTCCCATGAGGAATCAGCCTCGAATCTGACAGGTAGCATGGCCTGTACCGGAGTGCCCGCATAACTACTGGGCGAGTGCATGGCGCCACAAAGCATCAGCAGTGATGCCCCGCGATCACGCACCAGTTCCTCCAATAACGTCAACTCGTCTTCGCTGAAGAAGTCTGCTTCCACATCACCCAAAATTACCAGATCGTATTGAAAAGCATCCTCTCGGTTGTTTGGAAACCGATCAATGTGTTCGTTCGAGTTGCGTGCAACCTCCGGGCCAACGTTGGATCCAATGAAGGTCGCATTGATCCGCGGATCACGTTTCAGAATCGCCCGCAGGTAACGATACTCCCACCTGGCATTCCCCTCGATGTAGAGGACATTGACCTTTTCGTTAACAACACGAATGCTGCGTGCCACGCGATTGTTTTCGGCTGACACTTCATCATCAAACGGCTCAACGAGCACCTCGATCTGCACTGCGCCTTTTTCGTAAATATCGACTCGAAAATCGACATCCTCGAATTGCAGGCCACCTTCAAAACGCACCGTCCGGCTAGAAACAGTGCGACCATTGAGCAAAACCGACAGCTTTGCGGTTCGCTTTTCATAACCTTTGGACTGCAACTGCACCCGAACCGGCACGCGGTCGCCGGAGTACGCAACTTCCTGCATCACGACATTTCGGATCGAAACATCATCAGGATCAGGCAAACCGAACGGCACGGTATAAACCGGTATCCCCCGCGCTCCCAGATCCTGCAGCACCGATTCAGCGCGTCTTGAAGCCCCGTTCTCAATCCCATCAGACAACACCACAACACCTGCGGGTCTTGTGCCGCCTGATTTGGTTACCATCTCAATGGCATCGACGATTGATGTCTGCTTCTCGTTAGCGCTGAGTTTATTCGCGACTCCGCTATCCAATACACTTTCATCGCAGATCAACTGTGTAGCGCTGCCAAAAGTGTGGTACCTGACATCTGCTCCCGCGCCAATGTTTTCCAGCGTTTGCCGGCCATTTTTCGCCAGCAGGTTGGTCGCCAAATTCAAGCGAGTTGCAGACGCAATCGCCTCCCGCTGTTTAGCTCCCAAATTCAGGGTCACGTCTTCGGTCTCTTCCGGGTCGATCAAATTCAGCGCGGTGGCCGCATCGACGAGATCTGCTGGGCGTTTGCGTGGGTCCTGAATCGACATACTCTCGGATACATCCAACAGGACGTGCAATGCCCGCTGGCGAGTTTCAGTCTCTCGCAACAAAACCATCGGTTCAAAGAGCGCAGAAACGATCAGAAAAAGCACCAACAAACGGACGATGCCAAGCGCGTAACGCAGTGACGGCCGGAGCCCCACCGAGCGCCGATACAGATAAAGACTCCAGAGAACCACAGCTGCGAAAATCAGAATCATCGCAGGCAAAGGCAACGGACGGGCCCAGAATACATCTTCAACATCGAAACGTTCAGCAAGCATCAATGACATTTCACGCCCTCTCCTGTTTGAGAGGCATCGATGGTGTAGCGATCCTGTTTGATTGCCCGCTTGACTGTTTGCGACCTTGCAAACGATCAGCGAACAAGCTCTCAGCAA
>CAXGRW010000070.1:0-13199 GCA_964012125.1 uncultured Rhodopirellula sp. | reverse complement strand
AATGATTTGAGGAGTTTTCCTGAGATCAGGGAGCGTTATCAATTCTGGTTCTACCTGTATCCATCGGGGCAGCCCTTTTGGAATAGTGCGACTGAATTGCGTCGGGATTTACAGGATTTGAGAACCGCATTTGATCCCAAGCATCGGGATCAGATGATGGATCAAATGGTGTTGGTAGGACACAGCATGGGAGGGCTCGTTAGCCGCCTTCAAACGATTGAAAGCGGTGACGATTTTTGGCGGAGCGTTAGCTACGAGGAAGCAGGAACAGCCAAGGAGGCGAGCCAGAAAATCAATGGGCCCGAGGCTGAACGTAATAAACTCGTTAGTACGCTCTTCTTTAAACCCAATGAATCCATACGAAGAGTGGTCACGATCGGCACTCCTCACCGAGGCAGTGAATTTGCAAACGATTACACGCGTTGGCTTGCACGCAAGTTTATCAAGCTGCCGACAATGGCAGTGATGTCAGGAAATCGGCTGGTCTCGGAAAATCGAAGCCTCTTCAAAGACACGGAATTGCTGACCGTTTCAAACGCCATCGATTCGCTGGCTCCTGAATCTCCGATCTTTCCGGTCATGATGCGGGCCAAGTCGTCACCACAGGTCAAATATCACAACATCGTTGGTGTCACCGAAAGTTCATTCACTTCCGGCAACGGTGATGGTGTCGTCGACTTTGATAGTGCAACAATGGAAGATGTGGAAAGCGAATTGATTGTCGACGCACCGCATACGACGATCCACATGATTAGCAAAACGATTTTCGAGGTTCGTCGGATCTTGCTTGAACACCTGCATGAGGTCGATTCCGGAGATCGTCTGGCCAAGGGAACTAAAAACCTGGTTCGACCTGCAGTGGTTAAATTGGACGAACAACAAAAAGATGCCAATTCACGTGTCCCGGTTGTTATCAGACGATAAGCATTAAGTGGCAGACACAAATGCAGAAAGCGGTGGTCGCTTCGTTTGCTCAAGTGGGTTTGGCATCGAGGCCGGCTTTACAAATGATGCAGTTGCATTCCTATGGCCTGGAGTCGATGAGCTTGCGCGATGGTTGTCCTTTTCACTTTGATCGCTACCTGAAACGCTCACGTTGTTCTTTACCGTAGCGATGCGGTTGGTCGCTCCAGCGTACTTTGGCTGTGCCTCTGGGCGTGCAAACACTTCTTCTCGTTCGACGATCGGTGCCGAGGCCTCGCTGGCATCCCGTGCCGCCAGCTCGCCTCGGACCACGCGAATGTTCTTGGGCGCATCAATCCCGATTCGTACGCTGTTGCCTCGAACTCGTACCAAAGTGATTTTGATGTCATCACCGATCAGGATTTGTTCGTCTGCTTTCCGTGTAAGTACCAACATGGCTGTTCCTTTGCCTGCATAAGTGGGGAGGTTCGCTTGGGTCTGTTGACCTTCGCTCTTTACGGAGTTCCTTCCATGCATGGTTCGTGCCAATTCGAATTTTTAAGTTTGCTTTTTTATTCGAATCGCGGAAAACGCCGTGGAATAAACCAAAACTAAGGGTCGGAAAGGTAGGAGATGAAAATCACGTTTGTCATCGGATGCAAGGCATTCGGTATGTCTTACAACGTTTTGTACAAATGCCATCGCGGCCGGCAATGATAGCAAATCGTTTGTCGGTATTTGTTTCATTCGTCTTGAGGAAATCTTGGTGATTCTCTAATCTTCGGCGGTTCGTTGCACGAGATGAGTTGCCGCGCGGCATGGAGATTGCCCGTTGGTGCGGTGTGACGAGTGAGTGCAGACCCAAAACCGGTTCAAAGGAGTGACCGTGATGCCATTGCAATTTGCTCGAATCCAACCCTGCCTGAAATCAGTGCGGTTCTGGTTGGTTGTGTTCTCGATGACCATTTTCGCTGCTGCGATGCCAGGGCGAGTAGAAGGTCAGGAAAATAATAACGTGGTCGCTGTCGCGAATGCTGAGCCAATCACTCGCAAGACATTGGCGGATGAAGCGGTGAAGCGTTACGGGGGCGATGTCCTGGACAACATGGTGAATCGCCAGTTAATCATGCAAGAGTGTGTGAATCGTGGTGTTGAGGTCACTAATCTGGAAGTGAGTGATGAGATCCGCCGCCTGGCAGCCAAGTTTGGACTGTCGTTGGAAAGTTACTTGCAGTTATTGCAGGAAGAGCGGGACATCACACCGGGCCAATACAGTCGTGAAATTGTCTGGCCGATGCTTGCTTTGCGAGCCTTGGTCGCGGACAAGGTGCAGGTTAGTGAAGACGAATTCAATCAGGCTTACGTCGCGCAGTTTGGTGAGGCAGTAAAATGCAGACTGATCATGGTTGCGGAGCGAGCCCGTGCTTTGGAATTGAATCAACAGGCAAAAGCAACTCCAGAGCAGTTTGCTAATCTTGCCAAGAAGTTTAGTGAGGATGAGGCGAGTGCCAGCGTGGGTGGTCTGATCCCACCAATTCGAAGATACAGTGGTGACACGCGTCTAGAGAGTGCTGCGTTTGGCCTGCAAACCGGTGATGTTTCCGACATTTTACAGCTCGGCGATCAGTGGATCTTTCTTCAGGCGGTTCGTCGGATTCCCGCGTCGCAGCCGAGTCCCCAGGCACTACCCGCGATTCGCGAGCAGATCACGGACCGGATTCGTGATGAAAAGATGCGGGGTGCATCGGCCGAGTTGTTCACCGGACTTCAGAGAGAAGCAAAAGTGGTGAAAGTGCTAGGCAACACTGAGTTGAGTAAGCAGTACCCAGGCGTTGCAGCGGTCATCAACGGTGAGAAACTGATGGTTTCTCTGGTGGCAGGCGAATGCATCAAGCGGCATGGGCCTGCTGTGCTAGATGGTGAAATCAATCGCACTCTATTACGTCAGGCTCTAAGAACCGCAAAGAAGCAAGTGACGCAGCAGGACGTGGACACAGAGATCGCACGAGCGGCAATTCGTTACGGTTACGTGACGAGTGATGGACAGGCAGATGTAGCGGCCTGGCTTGGGTCAGTCACGGAGTCCGGTGAAACCACTGCAGAGGTTTACGTTGCAGATGCGGTTTGGCCGAGTGTTGCACTACATAAATTGGTAGAAGACGAGGTCGTGCTGACGGAAGATGATCTGCAACGCGGTTTTGCCTCAGCGTACGGACCACGCGTGGAAGTCCTTGCCATTGTTCTTTCTGATCAACGAAGCGCTCAGAAGTTGTGGGAGATGGCTCGCGACAATCCGACAGACGAGTTCTTTGGAAGGCTTGCAGAGCAATACAGTGTTGAGCCTGTATCATCGAGCAACTTGGGTAAAGTTCCGCCCATCCGAAAATTTGGTGGCCAGCCCGCCATTGAAAAAGAAGCTTTCGGATTGAAGCCAGGTGAACTCAGTGGAATCATTGCTACTGGCGGAAAATACTTGATCCTGCGATGCCAAGGTTTCACCAAGCCCGTTGTCACAGACCCTGCCGTTGTCCGAGATGAACTTGTGCGTGACCTCACGGAACAGACACGCACCAAGGCGATGTCTGATCGCTTCGAAAAGATCATTGATGGATCTGAAGTGGATAACTTTTTAGAGGTGGCTAAGGCCAAAAATCCAAAGGTTGCAACCCGACCGTAGGCAAAGCCTTGGTTGAAGGAAGATGCAGATTTAATGAAGCCCGGCCGTTTCGGTCGGGCTTCTCTTTTGTCATTCCAGGACCAACTTTGATTTCACGGGCCGGGGCCGCCGACTGCATGGCAAAGCCTAATTGATGGAACCTGAGACCGGAGTTGCGATGATTGATGTGTGTGGGCTGTTTTGCTAAAGACTGTAGCGGATTTTCAAAGTCGCAGACGTTTTAAAGAATGCAAGTTCGTGGTGTGAGATATGTTGGACGGAGGGAAAAGATCATGTCAAAGTTCAGCTCGCAAATTGTTGCTATTGCAGACGCCGTGCAAAGGCGAGCGGGGCAGGCCTGCGTGAAAAGAGATGTCCGAGGTGATTCGTGGAATATGCGATATTGGCTTTGCGAACGCTTGATGGACGCGAAAAAAACGGCGGCAGACGCAGCTTTGAACGGGCGGGTATGTCACTTTTGGCAAAATCGAGCTAGGCTAGTGAGTGCTGTGCTTTTGAAACAGCTTTGGGGAAAAGCAATTCCAGGGTCAGCTATTGTGTAATTGTTGGAAGCTTCTCCGAAACATTTTTAACGCGAAAATTTGACCATGAGTGAATCGTTCGATATCGATGCACCCAATATCGACGCACCTGCGATCGATATGCCCACGACTGACCCGGTTCCCGAGCCGTTCGAGGTTCACTTTGCATCTCGAGTTGATCGTCTGCCTCCCTATATGTTTGGCAGGATTAACAATTCGCTGTACCAGAAGCGAAGGGCTGGTGATGATGTCATCGACTTGGGGATGGGGAATCCATCTGACCCGCCTGATCCTGCCGTAATTCAAAAACTGTCAGATGCAGCTGCTGACGAGGGAAACCACGGGTACAGCAAGTCCAATGGCATTGTAAATCTTCGCCGCGAAGTGGCCAGCAAGTACTATCGAAAATACGGAGTTCGCTTGGATCCGGATTCAGAGATCATTGCTTGTCTGGGTAGCAAGGAAGGGTTCTCGCATATGTGTCTGGCTTTGATGGGCCCTGGTGACACTGCCATGATTCCATCACCTTACTTCCCTGTTCACATGTACGGTGTCATCCTTGCGTCGGGGAATGTTGTTTCGCTTGACGTTGCAGACCCAGAACGATTTCTTCAGAACGTTGCTTATACCTGTGAGCACATGGCCCCGCGGCCCAAGGTGTTGATAGTCAACTATCCGCACAACCCTTCTTCTGCAGTAATTGAGTTGGACTTTTTTGTTGACGTGGTGCGTTTGGCAAAGAAGTACGGGTTTTTGGTGATCCACGATTTTGCGTACGCAGATGTTGCGTTTGATGGATACCAACCACCAAGCTTCCTTGCTGCTCCCGGCGCTAAAGACGTGGGGGTTGAGTTCACCACGATGAGCAAGGGTTACAATATGGCAGGTTGGCGTGTTGGTTTTTGTGCGGGGAACGCCGACATGATCCGTGGGCTCGGTACGATCAAAGGTTACTATGATTACGGGATGTTTCAGGCGATTCAAATTGCAGCTATCGTCGCCTTGCGCGAGACAGAGGCAAACGTCGAAAACCAATCGCTCATTTATCAGGGACGCCGTGATGTCCTGGTGAACGGACTTCGACGATTGGGGTGGAAGCTGGAATCCCCGAAAGCTGGGATGTTCGTTTGGGCAGAAGTGCCTGAACCATGGCGCGCGTCAATGAGCACGATGGACTTCGCGATGAAGTTGCTGGAAGAAGGGAATGTTGCGGTCAGTCCGGGAAGCGGGTTTGGAAGTGCAGGTGAAGGGTTCCTGCGGATGTCGCTGGTCGAAAACGAACAACGTCTGCGGCAAGCAGTTCGGCAGATTGGCAAGTGCCTCGGTAACCCCAGTGTCGCCACGGAGGCCGGGGTAGCCGCGGAGAATTGACCATTCATCCCTTACAACAGTTTTCAGCCAGCAGTAGTTTTTACGCAGCAGTAACCAATCTTGCAGGCGGCTGACTGGCTGGTAGTTCGTCTAGCATCTCAGAAGTTCGATCACGTTTCTATGCGGCCTTTGCTGGCCGGGGGCCACGCAGGTTACCGGCTCGGGGGGCAATGCCTCGCAGTGTGCACTGGCATGGTTTTCGCGACTTCAGAGGCGGTTTTGTCCTCTACTTGGACCCGTTTGGCACGTGTGAGGTGCGGGTGAATAGCATTTTGTCCCCCAATGGATTATTGTCTGGGGATTAGGGTCCGAGTCTGTTCACACCTCGTGTGAGTCACTTTTACAGAGCTGGTCCGTCCATCCTGCCTTTCATCCCTCCAAGACTTGTTATGAAGCCGTTTGTTTTCTTGAATCTGGGGCGGTTTGCCAGATTTTTGTTGGCTGTCGTTCTGTTTTCTCTACCTGCCCAAGCTGACCACCGGGTGTTGCTGCAGGGTGGGCCTCGCCTGGCGATTGTGGATGCCGACGGTTCGGTCAGTTGGGAAATGCCGTGGGGTGGGATTCACGACATTCATCGGTTGGGAAACGGGAATATTCTGACCCGCCAAGGCAGAGCAGCAGTTGTCGAAATCAATCCTGAAACTCACGCAGTTATTTGGAAATATGATGCGGCCAAGGAGAATGGTAACGCTGGACAGCGGGTGGAGGTTCATGCCTTTGAGCGTCTGGCTGACGGCACGACGATGATTGCCGAGTCAGGGGTTGGCCGCATTATCGAAGTTGCTCGTGATGGGAAACTGATTCGTGAAATTGCTTTGGAACGTGACCGGCCTAGTGCACACAGTGATACGCGATTGGTGCGATCGACCGGTTCAGGTAGCTATCTGGTAGCCCATGAGGCGGATGGGAAGGTTCGCGAATATGGTCGCAAGAGCGGAAAAGTGATTTGGGAATATGAAGTGCCAATGTTTGGTAAGTCGGCTCGTAATGGTCATGGGCCGGAGGCATTTGGGAATCGTTTGTTCGCTGCTTTACGACTCAAAAATGGAAACACACTGGTTGCAACTGGAAATGGGCATAGCGTTTTGGAAGTCACACCCGACAAAAAGATCGTGTGGCAGATTAACCAAGACGACTTACCCGGAATTCGTCTGGCTTGGGTGACAACTCTTGAGGTCTTGCCCAATGGGAATTACGTCATTGGGAATTGCCATGCCGGACCTGGTCAGCCATTGTTGGTTGAGGTGGATCCAAAAACGAAAAAAGTTGTCTGGCAGTTTGATCGTCATGCCGATTTCGGTAACAACGTTTCAAATTCTCTTTTGCTTGACGTTGCTGGAGAGTCCTTGAGGTAGTGCCTTCGGGCACTCACATTTGCTAAAACTGTTAATTCTGTCTGTGACGCCGTGCCATTGGGACATTCTTTCTGGGGATGGACTTGTCGCTCGAATTCACCGGCTTTCCCTACCTGCTTTTAATTTTCAAACTTTGGAGATACACGTATGATGCGTTCTGCTCTTTCGATTGCTTTTGCTTGTGCTTTCACTTCGCTTGCGATGGCTCACTGCCAAGTGCCTTGTGGCATCTATGGTGATCAGTTGCGTTTTGAACAGATGTTGGAAGATGGGCACACGATTGCCAAAGCTCAAGCTCAGATCAATGAAATGACTGATGGCGAAATCACCGCGCAGAAAGTCAATCAGATGGCTCGCTGGGTAGCGGCCAAAGAAGATCACGCGACTAAAATTCAGAATACGATCGCCGCCTACTTTATGGCTCAGCGGATCAAAGCTGATAACAAAGATTACGTCAAGCAATTGACTGCTGCTCACGCGGTGATGGTGGCTGCGATGAAGTGCAAACAGTCTGCTGATCCCGCAACAGCCAAAGTGCTTGAGAAAAAGATTTTGGATCTGTATCGCGCTTACGAGGGTAAGGAGCCTGCGTTCGAACACGAGCACTAAGAATCTTCCTGCCAATTGGCAGGTGACATGAAAGCGACTGAGCGGCGCTGGCCCATTTCAGGCACGCCTTGTGGTAAACGAATCTTGACAAACCGGCCCTTTGTGGGCCGGTTTTTTTGCGAAACGCCTGCAGTTCAGAGTGTGGTGGTGGCACCGATCAGCATTTCGTAGGCGATCATGCTAACGATCGACCGAAAGTCGGGACTGGTAGGCGGTGTGTTAAGAAGTGGAACGCGTCAACGTTTGAGTGATGTGCGGCGGCCGCGAAAGTGTTCGACGAGTTTTCCGACGTTTGAGGTGCAGCGTTTGAGGTGCAGCGTTGAAGGTGTCCAACGCAATGTTTCACCTATTTACCCGGCTTCTTGGGAGCTGCGGCTGGACTAATGAATCGCAGATTTTTCAGTTTCTCCTGCAACATTGCCATTCCATCTCCGGTGACCTTTGTACCTTGCAATCTCAATGTTCGCAGGTTCTGGAGGTTTGAAAGGTGCTTTAGGCTTTCGTCATCGATAGCATCATTTGTGATCATCAGGGTTTCAAGGTTAGTGAGGGTACCGAGGTGCTTCATCGCCTTGGCTGTAATGCCGGTATTGTTAAGTGATAGGCTGGTAACGTCGGCGTTTTCGAGAAAACGCATACCTTCATCGGTAAGTTCTTTTGAGCTGTTAATGTTGATGCGGAGGGTGGGAGTTTTGTTTCCACTGATCCACTTCAGGTCCTCATTTTTAATTCCGGAAAGCGAAAACTGTAGCTTGCCGGCTTTGCACGTTCGCATGATTTCGGCTGTTTTTTCTGTTGATTTGAACGTGGTAAAAGCCAGTTCGACCACGTGGAGTTTTGCGGCAGCGATTAATTCTTCATCGCCGATACGGGTATAGAGTCGCACGACCGAGAGTTGGTCGACCTGAGCCAAGGCGCGAATATGTGCTGCGGAAAAATTTCCCATAAGCGAGAGGCTATGTAAGTTATCGCAACGCTTCAGTCTCGTCATTCCTTCTGGCGAGATGTTGGTGGTCGTGAGAGATAGTTGTGAGAGTTTTGGGATTTTGCTGAGTGGCTCGATGCTAGCGTCTGTTATCTCGCCTCCCTGCAGTGTCACGGATGCGAGGTAGGAAAAGTGCTTCAGGTGTTCGCATTGTCCGTCTTGAGTAAGGTTGCTGACGTAAGTGACTTGGCCGCCTGAGCCCGATTGGCTTACTCTGACACCCTCTTCTCTAAGCACGCGAATGGCGCGAGCAGTCTGGTACTTTCTCAGTCGGGAAAGTTCTTCTGATGCTTTGCCCGCCGAATCGAAATTCGCCGTTTGGCTCAGCCTTTCCAAGGCGGCTGTCGCCTGATCCAACGCCCGCATTTGTTGGCCGATCGCAGAAATGATGCAGATGCAGTTGTTTTGGAAATCAACATCGCCCGTGAGGGCGCGTGTCTCGAGTTTCGGCAGGGCGGAAAGCCCCGCGTTGGCGAGGTGCTGAGTTGCTGCTTGCCGGACTCCGAATTTCCTATGTCTGAGGTTTTCGAAAGCATTCTCGATTGCAAGACTCCGCTTTTCCGAAATAGAAGCCGGGGTTTCGGAAGCCGGGGTTTCGGAAGCCTCAGAATCGGACTCCGGCTGTGTTGTCTCAGTTTGCGCAACGACACTGGTTTGATGCAGCAGGCTGATCAACGCGATTGTAATGATGCCACGAAAAAAGCTCATAGACCAAGGATTCATGCGGTTCTCGTCAGTATTGATCGGTTGTTGCGCGATCGGTTTAATAGGTCGCTGATGGAGGACCTTCGTGTAACTCACCTGCGTGTCGCTTGCGGACACGGCGTACCGTTGATTCTGCGGCGTACCATCGAACCCATAGTATAGCGTTGGCGTGTCGGATCGGCTAATCAGGGAAGCAGGGAAGCAGGGAAGCGGGGAAGCGGGGAAGCGGGGCACTCAAATTGCGATTTGTGAGGGTGAGCGACCCGCGGCGTAGTTTGGGCGGCGACGAGGAGACTTGTCGGAACAGGCAAGGCAGATTGGCGGATTGAAATCGTTGGGGATGGCGAGGGATCGCCGTAAGGATTCGCCAGTTGGTACCGAACCCGTCGCTAGCTTGCGTGACCTGGCAGTGCAGGCCGATTGCGAAGGAATTCATCAAGCGTGTGGCTACCGTTTGTCCGGTAGCCAAGCTGAACCGCTATCACTTTGTGGAACGTGTCGACGGGCGTTCATGTTGTTCCTGAGGGCTCAAATCAGCAACGCTGGATGCCACCTTACCCAGAGACGTAACCCCATCCGAAACCACCATCAACCTGAAAGTACGGATGAAACGTTAAGAACCTTGGTCAGCGCGGTGCTCGCTCTCGGTGCCATTTCATTCTTTCACCTCATGCAATCTGACAACGCCTACCAGATGTTTCTTGGTTAATGTGGATTTGTGGTGGACGTCAGCATGCTCTCGGCTGTTGCCCCCGCGGGGAATGTTGAGTTAATGCCGAGTTCAATTCGATGTACCGGACTCGCGTATTCCTACCATGCTTCGATCGGATTGATGGGGGGAACAACCCCACTCATCTCCGCCTGGCTGATTGCTGAGACAGCTAATCCAATTTCCCTCGGACATTGGGGCGCTGCTGCATCGCTCGTCTCGCTGTTTACGGTCGCGTTTCTAGTGCCCAAAAACGAGGAACCAGTCACTGGCTTGACCTGAAGGACAATTTCGCCGTGCAGACGGCATGGCATGGACGCTGCCAAGGCAGGGGCGGGGAAAGTCAGAATCGTGGCAAGTCAGAATCGTGGCAAGTCAGAATCGTGGCAAAACAGAATAGTAGCGGGCCACTGTCGTGCGATGCGTCAACTCGGTCGGGGAAAAACACTACTGCGTGTTGGATCTGCACCGATTACTGATGAACAGCTATTCTGAAAATACCCCCTGGCAGATTTGAACTACCGTTTCTGGACTGAGAATCCAGTGTCCTGGGCCACTAGACGAAGGGGGCGATTCGCAGCAACATGATCGACCGCAGGCAACTGCGTTTGGACCAAAACCGCCCGCGAATCCTAACACAACAAGGGGGAATTGCGGAAGTGTTGTTCAAACAGGTGCCGTGGTTCGGCGATGTTGGTGTTACCAATGCAAGCATGATTTTTTTGCGAGATCGCGAATGCGTTTAAGCCAATTCGCCCCCTGCTGCTGATGATTTTGTCTGTCGCTAAAAAATACGGGTGTCTGTCATGTCAAAGCTGATCATTACTGGACAACTGCTTTGGGAGGTTGCTGGGGGGATCTGTGGTGGGTTTCTCGATTTTGTTGTCGCGCAGTGCGAAGAGTTCACCGACGTTGTTGAGGGCGAGATACCGCTGTCTGCGAATGTTGGTAGTAATGAAGCATTGATTTGTCTTAGATTCATCGATACCCACCTTCATTAACCTCAATTCGAAATCATTGGTGCTCAATGACTTGGGCTCATGTCTTGGTTGTCTCGAGTGACATTTCCAGCAGACGAACGTGACGCTGATTCATCGGTTGCAGCTAGTATGGCTGGGCAGGTGACGCAGAGATGATTGGCGTTGGGTACGACGGTGTTTGCCAGTTACGCGACTGTCCATCATCGCTCGACCAGAGCCGTGATGCAGTGCGTTTCATTACAGGGGATGAAGGCAGCCATTGGGCGGTGCTTGATGAATCGTACTGCAATTCCAGTATCGCGTCGGTCAACGTTAAAATTGTTGCAGGAGGCATCAGCATTAGCGGATGCTTTTTCGGCAAACGGTCAGGTTAAGTTCGCTGTGGCACCTCGTTTTGTTTTCGACGTGGGCGAGTGGTTTGGCGTTGATGTGGGGTTGTTCGCGGGCTATCGTCTCGCAGTCGGCGGATTTTTCGTTGTTGCTGGGTTCCTGCGGTGGATCGCATGAGTATTTTGTTGCGTAAGTCTTTTGCACTGTAAGGTGGGCTGATCGATGGGTGAGAAAGAATCTAATGTTTCGCGTGCGACGAGAGATGACCAGTCTCACCATTCTGCGGCTGATTTTGATAACGCGGCACAGCAAGAACTTGGCTCAGGTGATGTGAGCGCGACGAGTTCGAAGTATTCGAATATTCGAATTTGGCCTGCGGTTCTATTTTTGGCAGCGATGGTTGTGGCAAAGATGCTGCCATCGATGATCGAAAACGGTCCATCGCAGATATGGATGAGTGCCGCTTTTGGGCCTCTGCTGGGAGCCTTGCTGGTGCTTGGGTGGTGGTTGCTCGCTAGTCGGGCACGTTGGCAGGAGCGACTTCTTGGGCTGATTGGCCTCGCAGTCACGTTCGGGCTCGCAGCGGTGCTGCTTCATCCCACGATGCTTGGACCGGCAGTGCTAGTGCTCACCATCCCGCTGGGTGTCGGGGCCTTTGCGATGGGGACCATCGTTTTGTCGAGAGTTCATTCACCGGCAAGAACAGGGATTGCATTGTTGATGGCATTTATCGGTTTTGGATACACCGATCTGCTTCGAGCCGAAGGGATGTGGGGTGACTTTGCTTTTGATTTACACTGGCGTTGGGCACCAGATGCCGAGGATCGTCTGCTTGCGAGTCAGGATGAACCAAAGGCTGAAACATCTGCACAGTATTCGAAAACGGAGATTCGGGGTTGGCTGGCCAATCCTGAGTGGTCAGGCTTTCGAGGTCAGCAGCGAGACTCGCGGCAACGTGGTGCCGTGTTCACCAGCGATTGGGAATCACGACCGCCCAAGGAGCAGTGGCGAGTTCCCGTGGGGCCAGGTTGGTCATCCTTTGCCGTCGCTGGCAATTTGCTTTACACGCAGGAGCAGGTATCTGATCGTGAGTTGATTTCCTGCTATGACGCTGTCTCGGGCGGAAAGATTTGGACGCAGGGTATTGAGTCCAGATTTGATGACCCCTTGGGTGGGCCAGGTCCGCGTGGCACACCAACACTGGCTGAAGGTGGCGTTTTCAGTTTGGGGGCACAGGGCTGGTTATCGCGAGTGGATCCTGTCAGTGGCGAGTTGATCTGGAAACAAGATCTGCGCGAAGTTGCTCAGTGTTCACCACCAATGTGGGGTTTTTGCTCTTCACCGCTCGTGGTTGACGGGCTTGTGATTGTTTATGCAGGCGGGGGTAACGGTAAAGGACTGCTGGCGTTCAACGCGGCGGATGGCGAAGTGGTGTGGGCCGTGCAGGCTGGCCGGAATTCATATGCCTCGGCCCAACTGGCGACGATTGCTGGGCAGGTAAGGCTGCTCATGCTGACTGGCGATGGTCTGAGTATTCATGAACTCGATACGGGTAAACTTCTCTTCGATTATGAATGGAAATCAGGAGGCTATCGCTCTCTGCAACCTCAAGTGATTGACGGCAATAAAATTCTGTTGCCGTCGGGGATGGGAACTGGAACCCGTTTAATCGAGCTTGATGCCGAGGACAGTAAGGTGGGTTGGTCAGCAACCGAGCTGTGGACAACGTTGCAATTCAAGCCAGACTACAATGACTTTGTTGTCTACGAAGGGAATCTGTATGGCTTCGATAGCGGTATCTTCACCTGTATCGATCTCAAGACGGGCGAGCGACAGTGGAAGGGGGGCCGCTATGGAAAAGGGCAGGTATTGCTGCTGGAGGATTCCGGCCTGCTGCTGATCGCCGCAGAAAAAGGGCAGCTGGTGCTTCTCGAAGCCACGCCCGAGGCGAGGATTGAATGGTTCAAAATGGATGCCTTGGACGGACGCACGTGGAATCATCCCGTAGTGGTCGGTGATCGGCTGTATTTGCGGAACTCATCCGAGGCTGTGGC
>CAXGRW010000069.1:0-13243 GCA_964012125.1 uncultured Rhodopirellula sp. | reverse complement strand
CGCGATGTTGCAGGAAGTCGTATTTACCGAAAAAAACACTCTGCTCGCCGAGAACCGACCAAAAGAGGGTTGTATTCTTAGAACACGATTACGACCAACGCGCTATCGCACCCGAAACTTCATTGCGAATTCTGGGTCGCCTGACCAGACGACCGCATCCCCCTAGTCTATGAACTGGGTCCACCTTGCGAAGTGGAGGTGAATCATGCGGGTCAAACGTGGCAACTCTTCAGGATGCTGGACCATTGCAGCGACTGCAAAAGGGGTCAGGCACGACTGCTCACGATGTGATAGATGGTGGCAGGCGATGATTTGCAACGCCTTTGGGTTGATTGCAGCGGATCGAGCGAGTGAATCGCAATGAGCTGCCAGCGAATCCCGGCGGACTTCCCAAAGAACAACTGAGGGTTCGGAAAGGGTGAGGTTTGCGAGTATTTCATCCCGACTTGCTGCTTCGACTTTCGCAACGAGCTCTTCTGGGACCATTTCCGGTCCAAATCTGCGCACCGCAGTGAGCCATCGGCTACCCGTTTCACAGATAAGCCACGTTCGAATGACGCCTGGATCAACCAAAGACCAATTCATTCAACGACTTTCCTTAGGTGACGAAGTACCGGGGGAATGATCATCAAGGCGTCGAATCAAGCGTGCTCTGCTGATACCGAGTCGCCGTGCGGCTTCTGCTCGGTTGCCGTCGACCGACTCGAGAGTTTCGTTGATTAGTCTCAGTTCATACCGCTGAATTGCATCATCAAGGGAAATTTTTGGGTGTTTGGCACGCTTTGAGATGGAACCGGGCTGGTACGAACGAATCGCCAGAGGTAGGTGCTCGCAGGCAATCACGCTTCCCGTAGCGGTTCGGGTCGAATGTCGAATAGCATCCTCCAGTTCCTTGTAGTTGTGCGGCCATGGGTAAATCACCAGTGCATCGAGCGCGGCCCGATTGATCCTTTCAGCGGGACCTTCCCCAGCAGCGTGTCGGGTGTCGAGCATCGCAGTGGCAATCAGTGGTATGTCTTCTACTCGCAGCGCGAGTGGTGGGTTGACGATTGTCAGCGAGCTGATGACGTCAATCAGCGGTGAGCACAGCCCACTGGTGCGGTCATCTTCGAATGACAGGCTTTTGCTGATCACGTCATCCGTGGGTGCGTTCAGTTCAATCAGTTGGGCTCCACAGCTCGCCAGCAGCCTCAAACGGCCTGAGAATGTGTCCAGAAGACCTGCTAACCGCTGTTGCGCTTCGAATGGCATTTCATCTAAGCCTCGCACCAAAGCGGTGACACGGGCGTCTTTGTTCTCTGCAAGTTGATGACGAGCGGGCATCAACGTTGCATCGAGCAGGTCCGAATCCATCAGTGGTCCGTCAACGTTGATCAGATTTTCACCGGGTGCTGACAGCTCGTGGATGCGCATCAATATGGATTCACCACCGGAACCAGTTGGTCCAAACAGACCGACATCTGTTCGGGTAGACGCCGCAACCTGAATGCGACGCCTCAGCCGGACAGCTTGCTTCGAAGTGCCAGCGGTGATATTGATCGCGGTTACGGCGTGCCGTCGTCGCCATGAATCGAGCTGTTGCCGTAGTGCAACAGCGTCTTTCAGCTCGGGGTCGGGTAGACGATCATCAAAATCACCCGCAATCGCCAGAACGAGAGCCGTCTTTCCATTCCCCACCTTGCTGAATCGCACCTCGCGGGCTTCGGGACGTTGACGATCCAAGCTTGGCGGGGTGATTTTCATCGACGCAGTACCGCGGCGCATCAACTCGGCCGGTGCAGCCAGCGCAGCGGCAATCAAATCCAATTTCCCGTTCGAGATTGGTGCACCCGCAAGACAGCGTCGGTCCAACAGAAGTGCACTGTCGAATCCGAGCCATTGATTGCATCCTGGGGATAAATAAATCAGCCTCCCGCCTGGGCTGATTGCCCAGACCGACGCTTTCGATTTATCCAACTGCCGCGCAAGCGGCCGAATCCCGGTTCCAGATACCATCAGTTCCGCCAACCAACTCGTTTGAAGTGATGAACAGCGAATACCCGACTGGCAAATTTACCAGTGGCAGCAGCGTGGACTCATCAGCCGATTGCGATGACGCGTGATCGTGTCTAAAAGACATCCAAGATGAAGTGGTGCCCCGAATGGAATCGGCGGTGGCTCGGGTAATAGTTGTGCCACTTTTTGTTGTAGACAGGAATCCGCATTTCTGGCGGATACCTGTGGTACAGGCTATCGCTGCTGCGGAAGTACTCCTGCCCCCAGAAATTCTGGGGGTAGTAGACGTACGGGTAGTGATAGAACCGATTCCAGTCGCGGAAATCGGACTGTCCACCCCAAGCGCGGCCATAGGCCCGCTGGTCAGCCGAAGCATTGTCGGACAGAGCGACGTAACTGCAAGACAGTACGGCGGCGATCAATAGATGACGAAGCATCACTGCGTCCCCCCTCGAGACGTACGAAATCGCCACGCTGCGGCGAATATCGCGGGAATATTTTGGCTAATTCCGGACAATTGGCTGCTTTACTGAGTCATCAGCTGTCTGGCCCGGCTGTCTTGTCGTGATGATCGATATTCACAATGGTGCGAATCTATGCCTTGTTTTGGGCGTAATTCGCTTGCGAACTCGGTAACACAACCCGACGTACCGTCACTATCGGCACGTTGGGTAGCATCGGTTGAGTCGTTCAGGGGCGGATTATGCCGGGAAAACTCTGCGGAAGCGGTCCACACGTCCGTTGAACGACTTCTCATGAACCATCTTTGCCACCTATGATTACCTGATAGCTCCGCTGCAATCTGTAAAGGCAGCGCAGTTGATCATTGACTGATAATCGTATGAGACTTGATGCTACAAGGCAGCGAAGGCCTGCATCCAATCCCTTGCACCGTGGTATATCGAATGTTCGTATCGCAATCCTCGATCCGACCTCTACTGACCGTCTTATTGCTGACTGTTGGCAGTTTCTCGGGGTCCATCGCAGAAGCATGTCCATTCTGCAACGCTGTGTCGCAGACTCTGCGGCAGGAAATGGGTTCCATGGATGCCGTTGTCATCGCGACGTCGCTTCAAGACGACACCACTCGAAATAAAGAAACTGGCGAGGTGCTGATGAAGGTGGAGGTCGTTCTGAAAGGAACGGACCTCATCAAAGTTGGCCAGGAAGTTAAAGCAATCTATTACGGCGAAGTGAGTATCGGCCGTCGATTCATGCTCTCGGGTGTTGATCCACCAGACCTCCAATGGTCCTGCTTGCCCGTCAGTAAAAGAGCAGAAAAGTACATCGGCAACATTACGAAATTGCCAGATGATTCGCTGGAGCGACTACGTTTCTATCACAAGTTCCTGCAAGACGAAGAATCGATGTTGGCACGCGATGCCTACGACGAGTTTGCAGTGGCTCCCTATGATGCTGTTAAAAAACTGGGTCCTGAGATGGATCGTAAGCAGTTGCTTGAATGGATCGGCGATCCCGAAATGGCAACCGATCGAAAACGGTTGTACTTGACCATGCTGGGCGTTTGTGGCGATGAGAAAAATTTACCGTTCCTTGAGAAAATGCTTCGCAGCACTCAGAAGAGTACCCGTGGTGGGCTCGATGCGTTGATCGCCTGCTATCTCACGTTGGCTGGTGAAAAGGGTTTGCCGCTGGTGGATGAATTGTTCCTAGCCAACAAGAAGGCACCCTATGCCGACACGTATGCGGCAATCATGGCGGTGCGTTTCCATGGAACCGAGGGTGATGTGCTTCCGCGCAGTGCCTTGGTCGAATCACTGCATCACGTGTTGGATCGCAAGGATCTGGCCGACTTGGTGATCCCTGATCTCGCACGATGGAGTGATTGGAGCCAAATCGATCGATTGGTGGATTTATTTGTCAAAGCAGACCCGGATAACAATTGGGTACGTGTACCCGTGGTTAACTACCTTCGTGCTTGCCCGCTGCCAGCAGCCAAGAAGGCGTTGGAAAAACTGGAAGCAATTGATCCCGAAAGTGTCCGCCGTGCTAATACTTTTTTCTCAATCCCAGTCCCCAGTCGCGAAACTGGTAACTCTGATTCCAGTTCATCTGTGGATCGAGAAACTGAGGGTAAACTCTCAGGAGGTGCCGCGTTCTCGGATCCTGATGAAAATGAACTTGGGATGGATGAACGGTCGGTATTTGCTCAACCAGGTCAGGCAACAGCTGCCCTATCAGCGGGAACTCTGCCCCCAGCAACTCTAAGCTCCACTACGCTGACTCCGAACCCTACTTTGCAACAGGGAATGAACCCTTGGCGGTTGGGCTACGTACTTGGACTCGCATTGGCGACCATTATGATCGTTCAGTTCTTGCTGCTTTCGGGCGGAACACAGCCTGCCAAGGGATGAGCGATCCTGATGGAGTCGCCAAAATGTCGAAGATCATCTTGGTGAAATGGAAAAATGTCAGCTGATATAGAGATAAGCTCCACTTCTAGCGAGCAGGAATTTCCCTACCGTGCTCTGAGTACAACCGCGATTGCTTCGGTTATCTTTGCCGTGGTTGCATTGCTGGGTTTGTTTTTCTGGGCCTTTTTGGGCTTGGCTTTCGTGGGCATGATTCTGGGCTTTGTCGGATTCTCGAAGATCAAACGGTTCCCGCAGGAATTCGCGGGTCATTCTTTGGCGATGACTGGAATCGTGTTTAATATTCTGGTCATTTTGGGTGGTGTCAGCCTGCATAGCTATGTTTACCTGACCGAGGTACCCGATGGCTACACTCGCGTCCACTTCTGGGAGCTGCAGCAGCCCTCCAATTCACCAGGTGATCAACCGAGTTCCAAAGCAATTGAGATCAACGGTAATGACATTTTTTTGAAGGGCTACATTCATCCCTCCTCAGGAAGCGGTTTGCTGAAACGATTTATCCTTGTTCCTGATTTGGGGACTTGTTGCTTCGGAGGTCAACCGAAAAGTAGCGATATGATCGAAGTCAGGTTATTGAATGGTCAAACGACGAAAGCCGGTCTGACGAAGAAAAAACTGGCCGGCACTTTCACCCTTAATCGTGGGCCGCAGAAAGTGACTGACTTTGATAACACCGTGTTCTATCAAATGAAAGTCGATCAAATCCGCTGAGTCGGAGTGGCGTTCATTTTGATGTGTGCGCTGCCTCCTGCCTGTGCGTATACTGGGGGAGTAAGGCGAGGGCGTAGCTTTCGCTGCAGCAACAGGTCCCTTTCGAGCCAACACATGAGACTTTTGCGTTTCGCGTTGATCGTGCACTCCATTCTGCTGGTCGGAGTTTCACAAGCGGCAAGTCCGCCACTGACGAATCCCCAGCAAGAAGAGAAGACGAGCAGCCCGAAAACCAGTGGCTCTGGCGAGGTTGCTGCCAAGCCGCAGACTGATGGTGTTGCCCAAGCTAACAGCGAAAAACCTGTCTCGAAAACCAAAGTTGAAGTTCGCAAGAGCAGTGACTCAGCGCGAGCCAAAGGTGATATCAATTTTGATGACTTGAGCTTCAAGATTGAAAAGGACGCCAAATTCAAACCAACGTTGTTGACGGACGATATCAAGAAGCTCGATGGCGTGAAGGTCAAATTGCGGGGTTACATCCTGCCCAGTACCTTGTTCAAGGAAACCAATATCGATCAGTTCGTGCTGGTCAGGGACAATCAGGAATGTTGTTTTGGCCCCGGTGCAGCTCTCTTCGATTGTGTGATTGTTGAAATGGTACCTGGTAAGACAACGGACTTTGTGACGCGACCAGTCACTGTCGAAGGCAAATTCAAGATTGATACTGAAAAGTACAAGTATCCCAACGGAGTTGGTCCACGAGGTGCAAGCCACTTCGCAATCTTCAAGATTGATGGCGTGAAAGTGAAGTAGATCGAGGTTTCAAATTTTTTGAATCTGGTGTTTTCATGCACCGGGCGACCAACCTGGTCTCGGCTGAAGATGAATTTCCGGATCTTCATCACCTTGTAGAGTCTGGATCTGACGTGACACTTCATCGACTTGTTCTGCCGTGGTCAAAGGCATCAACTTGACGCGAAATGATGTCGTTGCTCCACCATCAAGTTCCACGGTTCGACCCTGTTTCTCTTCGAATGAGCGAATGTTGGGGTAGTTGGTGGCCGGTTCCAAACCGGTGACATAGCCATCGCTTTCAGCGGCTGTGTTTTTCCACACAATGAATCTTGGCAAGCCGTTCACATTGAAGGTAACACCCAGGCCTTTTTCGCCGTCTGCGGATCTGAGCATGGTTGTGGTCGCACTCGATTCATCTGCCCGAAGCCGTGCAAAGTAGACACGCTCCGCATAGCCTTCTTCAGGCGCACCAAATTCGTTCCATGTTTCCATTTCACTGGCTGCGAGCGCGTCTTTGGGTGCAAGTGATTCAATCGGTGCCTCGATCGTTGCACCCTCGCCAAGAATGGGTGCTCCAACATTGATGTGATACAGCAATTGAATGGACGTTGGTTTTGAGAGTTCATTGGTGACATCGTCCAGAACAGCAACTTCGGCGCTGCCTGCTTCAAAACGGATTCGGCTGCGTAAACGCAGTCGTTTGACGAACAGACGTGATTCTAGAACTTCGCCGATCACTTCGAGTCTTCCCGATGCCTCGTCGTACTCGATTGCAAGTGAATCAGCGGGCAGATTGCCTATTCGCCCATGCAGCGGGTGAATCAGGTTGCCTTCTGCGTCATGTTCTGGGGCACCGTTACTTTCAAGCCCACATCGGACGAGCAGCTCGTCAAAACCTTCTAGCCAGCCAATTCCACTGGAATCGAATACTGGAACCTGAGAGGGGTGCACGGGTCCAAAGATCGGAGATTGCCAACCAAAACGTACTCCACTGGCCTCCATTCTCCAGATCGACATGCCCCTGGTGGGTAAAATCATGACGCGAATCGCGCCGGTATCGACCTCGATTACCTCCACTTGATCAGCTGCTCCCCCAGAAAACCGTCCATGGCGGGTGCTGATTTCACCTTTGCGGGTGTCAATTTGCATTGATAGTGGAGAGTTTTGATCCCAGACAATGCTGGGAACTCGAGATCCGAGTGAACGGTGAGTCGCGGATTTGGTCGCCATGAGGTGATTGTGGGACTGGTGGTAACGCTCAATTCGGTCTTCGGGATAATCCCGAAGGTTATTTTTGCTGATTAGAAAGACACTTTCCTCGCGTTCTTGTACCCGAGGCTATCAGTCAATAAAACATCTAAGTCGAAAGCTGGCTACCGAGCAGACTTGCTGATGGTCGGCTTTTTGAAAAACATGCCTAAATTCCTGAGTGAAGTGTGTTGCCAATGAGGAAGGTTAAATTAGCTGAAGTGGACGTTTCAGAACGCTGGCACAAGTTTTTTTGTCCTGTTCGGGGACGTGCTCGAATGGGTTCACTCGTTTTACAGACTCTGGCGATGATTCGGTTTGTAAAAAATACTACCGAAGAAGTTTATATCTCTTATCTTGCCGTGACCCGGGGCGTCAGAAATGAGAATCCAGGGACGTAACCACTGGTGGGTTCAAGGTGCTTTGGCCCCCAACGCACAGTGATTTTCCGACAGCGGGATGCTAGCCGTGTCATGCATAGTGTGTGACAGATGACCATCGCTGATCTGGAACACGTTAAACTATACTTCCCGACTTCCCGGCTCAGATTTCTATTTTCGTTTTCCTTTGAACTATTTGCAGAACCACATGTCTGACCAGCAAAAAAATTACCCAAAGCTTCACAATGCAATGTGGCCAGGCCTCGTTGGAAAAGGAGATGATGAGGGTCAGGAACCGCCCATCAGTCTGGAACGAATGCTTGAGCTGACCGCCAACGCAGAAGTTGACGGCCAAAAGTTTGAAGGTGTTGACTACTTTCTTTTTCACCCACACACCGATCCAGATGCCAGTGATGATGAGCTGAAAAGAATCGCTGACCTGATTGGGAGTCATGGGCTCAAGGTAGGGTCGTTGGTGGCTCCTGTGTGGCCCGGTACGGTTGGTGATTCAGCAATGGGTGACGATGAGCAGCAGGGAAAGTTTCTGCAAGCCATTGAGAAGGCCTGTCGCATCGCAAAGGTCTTTAATGAGCATGGTATCCGTGAATACGGTGTGATCCGAATCGATTCGGCAGAGTTTGGAGTCGAGAAATGGAAAGAAGATCCATCCGCCGGTACAGCCAGAATCGTAGAAACGTTCACCAAGGCAGCTGAAATCGCTGCCGAACATGGAGAGCGTCTAGCGTGTGAAGGTGAGATCTGTTGGGCAGGTATGCACAGTTGGAAAGACATGCTGGATCTGCTGGAAGCAGTCGGTAAACCCGAAACTCTCGGGTTCCAGGCGGATCAGGCGCACACCTATCTGTATTTGATGGGATACAACGCGCCAGAGCACGCGTTGCTGCAAGATGGCTATAGCGAAGAAGAATTCTATGCTGCCTATGAGCAGATGACCGACAAGTTGCGACCTTGGACAATCGATTTCCACGTCGCTCAGAACGATGGCACTGTCCACGGCGCAGGTTCGCACGACAAGACCGGCAAGCATTGCCAAGCCGATGACCCCAATGGCAAGCTTGATATCACTCGTACCGCTGGCTACTGGCTGAAAGATGCCTCATCCCGAGGGATCCAACATATTTGCTGGGACGGATGCATGTTCCCAAATGAGGTGCTTGAGAATCCAGAGACATGGAACCAGATCCTGAAAGCTATGGTCGATGTCCGTGATGCTCATGGCAGTACTGTCTGATCCCCTTTTAACCACTTTCTTCTCGCATCAGCCATGGTGTGAGACGCTTTCATAACGGATTTGAATCGCCAGTCAGGCTTCAAGTTTTTCCGATTTACTCGCTATCAAACAATAAGAATGAAACCACTTAACATTGGACTTATCGGCTACGGGTTCATGGGCCGGACCCACAGTAATGGCTACAAACGGGTCAATGATTTTTTCCCAGAGCTGGAGTATCGTCCCGTTTTGAAAGCTGTCTGCGGACGCAATGCAGAAAAGGTTCAAGACTTTGCTACTCAATGGCAGTACGAATCCATTGAAACGGATTGGCGAGCATTGATCGCCCGCGATGATATCGATGCCGTTGATATCTGTACGCCAAATAACTCCCACGCAGAAATAGCAATTGCCGCTGCTGAAGCGGGCAAGATGATCTTGTGTGAGAAGCCGCTTGCTTTGAATCCCGAAGAGGGAGAGAAGATGATTGCGGCTGTAGAGAAAGCGGGGGTCACCAATACGGTTTGGTACAACTATCGACGAGCACCTGCCGTCACCATGGCAAAGCAGTTGATCGACGAAGGAAGACTTGGACGGATCTTCCATTATCGAGCCAACTTCCTGCAGGACTGGACCATTTCCGATGACGTACCACAGGGTGGCGCCGCATTGTGGCGTTTAGATGTCGCTGCGGCTGGCTCCGGTGTTACCGGTGACTTGCTGGCCCACTGCATCGATACAGCCATCTGGCTCAATGGTTCCATCAAGGATGTCTCGGCCATGACGGAGACGTTTGTGAAGGAACGCATGCACACCGAAACTGGCAAAATGGAGCCTGTTGGAATTGATGATGCATGTGCGTTCCTGTGCCATTTTGAAAACGGGTCACTGGGACTCTTTGAGTCAACTCGCTATGCACGGGGACACAAGGCGCTTTATACGTTTGAAATAAATGGTGAGAATGCCTCGATCCGTTGGGATTTGCATGACCTTCATCGTCTTGAGTATTTCGATCACAGCGATGAAGGAAAACTAAGAGGTTGGCGATCCATTCATGTGACCGATCACGGTGGGGAGCACCCTTACATGGAAAAGTGGTGGGTGCCTGGACTCCAAATCGGTTACGAACATACTTTTGTCCATCACGTTGCTGACTTCTTGCAAGCTCTCCAAGCTGGAGAAGAGGCACATCCAAATTTCCGTGATGCACAAGAGACGCAGCGGGTTTGCGATGCCGTTCTCAGTAGTGCTGCGGAGCGAAATTGGAAACAGGTTTGACCTGGTTTTTCAGATTGATTTAAGGAGAAGTCCCCCGTTCTTTGAATGGGGGATTTTTTTATTCGGATTGATCCGTGGTGCTCGATTGATCGTCAGGATCACCTTGGGGATTTCGACTCAGCAGGTAACGGGTAAAGTCAAATAAACCACTGAAGCGATAGTTGGGATCTACTTAATTTTGAATCACATAAAATGCAAATTAGTACGACCGGCAACTTGCCTAGAGACAAATCAGCAGTAAGGGAAAAAATATTGCATCTCGGTACCTGAATGAGAATCAGTGTTGCCGAAATCAAAGAGATCAACAGCAGCAGAAAGCTTTTTGTATAAATCCACTTTGATGAAGTAAGATCTTGGGTGAGTCGCACCATGTGAGACCGCCTCTGGTTTAGATAGCGAAAATTGCAGGAACAAATTCAGTCATGAGTCAAAAACAACTTACCGATGCCTTAGCGGTTGTACAGCAAGAATTGGCGTCCGCTGATCATCTGGAAGCTGATGATGTTGAGAAATTGCGTGCCGTGATGCAAGATATCGAAACTGTGTTAGATGAAGGTAGCGAACAGAAAGAATCACTCAGTCAGCACGTCAGCCATTCTGCGAAGCGATTCGAGGAGTCTCATCCAGTGCTTACCGAAACATTGGGCAGCATCGCTGATATTTTGCAACAGATGGGTATCTGAGATCAGTCAGGGGTGACTCCCGTGTTCAGCCAGTAGTCCTTGCAGGCATCTTGAATCTGTTGTTTCCCGATCAAGCGACTTTCGCTGCGTTTTCCAGTCCAGCGGTCGGCGACTCCTTTGAGCTTCACACGAACTTCGCTGTCCAATCCATTTGATGAACAGATCTGATTGGCAATCGCCAGTTGATAACGAGCTTGTGGATAGATTGGGACAAAGCGACTGCTCAGGGACAAAGACTCAAGTGATAATCGCTGCCAACCGTCATTGTCTGCATCGTCTTCCAAAAAGGTGGTCAATTCTGGGGCCAGCTTACCGCTGACAGATCGGTGCAGCTCAATTTCCGCACGACTCGTGTGCGGTGAGTAAAGCGACCATGATGTCCAATGATCCCAGTAACCAGAACGCTCTAGAAATGGACAGAAGATCGCCAACAGAATCAGGAGTTTGACGAACAAAGCTGCCCCTGCACGTATCGGGCCGTGACTATTCTGGAACGTCGTGGGATCAGCATTTTTTGAGTCAGTTGCGATTGGCTGAACGTCTGGCCGTACCCAGAACAACAGATATGCCTGCGCAATCAACATTAAATTCCAAAGCAACACACCTCGACTATGGTTAAGGCCCCAAGGACCAAGCAGGATCAAAAGCGAGATGTGCATCAGAACCAGCACGATGACCGACAATCGGCGAGTTCTTGGCAGGTACAGTCCGAGTCCAGCCAGCAGCTCGACCGTGGGGAATAAAAGCGTTACGCGGGTAGCTGTGTCAGCATCAAAATCGAAAGGTAGTCCCCCCATCAATTCAGCCAACACACCTAACAGGTCCTGACCCACCGTATGTTGAAACTGAAAATCAAATTTCCCAGCCGCACTATAGACATAGACACTCGCAGCGAGAAGCATGATCCACTTGCGACCAGAAATTGAATTCATGGTGCAGAATATCAATGCGTAGAAAAAGGATTGATAGGCCCATGGTTGAAGCCGGTGTTGATCAACCAGAAAAGAGGCCAGCAATGAGCCGGCCACCATCATCCAACCGAGTTGAATCTGTTTTTCTTTGCAAGCTGCGATTGCAATGATCAAACCAACCAAAAGGGTGACGGATGGCAGAAGCAGGATATCATCCGCCATCGGAATGACGGGAGGAACAAGAGAGACACCCAATGATATTTGCGAGCTTGGTGACACAAACCACAATGGATAAGTGGAAAGGATCAGTACCAGCAGAAAGACTCCCCAGACTTTCGCAAAGATCTGAAAATCTGATTTTCCAGCTTTTGCGGAGGTCTCACTTGCTTCTTGCTTCGTCGTTGCGATGGTAGCACCTGTCGTTTTTTTGTCGTCTTGCTCCTGACAGTTTAGTCGACGAAGTCCCGGGTCCACGATGTCAGCTGTATAAAAGAGGTTCTGATTCCACGGTGCGTACCGCTGATTGGAAGAGTTCGCGGGCACCCTCTTTGGCACTGCCAATGAATCCGGCCGCTGTCTCAAGTAGATCGGGTCGTCCCATACTTCCGACAAACATGAAATCACCTGTGAAAATTCCCATGGGTGCAGTCGCTCCACCGTCGAGGTCGGTGACTAACAGGGAAATGCTTTCAGGTGTATGCCCCGGTGTGTGAATGATCTCGAGTTGAATATTCCCGATTTAAAATGCGTCAGCATCAGTGACCAGTTTGATATTTTGAAGATCACTAACATCGTATTTCTACTCGGTTGGGCCTGCGTTTGATAAGTGCAGCATTGCTCCGACGTGGTTAGCAAGTTCGCGAGAGCCAGAGACAAAGTCAGCGTGGATATGTGTTTCTGCGGCCGCCACAATTTGCAAACCTCCCGCTTGGGCAGCTTCCAGATAAGGTGTGATGTTGCGACTGGGATCAATGATCAATGCTCTTCTGACATCCAAGCATGTAGGAAGCGTGTGCTAACGATTGATCGTAAAAGTATTTTAATAACATCAGCGGGCTGCCCTTTCGTAACTTTGAACTAACGTTTCCTTCTGCCGGTTTACTCAAGCTCAGGTGCTTCTGGAACAAGTATCGAGGTCGCTGCATGAGCTTCGATTCCATGGCATCCTGATAAGCAGCATCCCCATACCGCAGGTATTGCTGACCCCGGCAAAAACTAATCCTGTCCCCACAAAGATTGCCACTGCCAGAAAGTAGGGGTGGATGAGATAGGAAAGAAGAATCCCAACCAGTGTGACGGTGCCAGCAGCGATACGAACTTGTCGTTCCAGCGAAATGACCTGCTCGTTTCGCTCAATGGGCAATCCCTTTGCTTGCCATTCACGGGTTCCGCCAGTCACGTTGATGGTGTTGTCGTAACCTGCGGCTTGGAATTTTTCGCTGGCCTTGGATGAGCGTTTGCCACTTTGGCAAATCAGATAAAGAGGTTGATCTGTAAACATCTCGGTGTGCCTTGCCATGACTGCATCAGGATCAAGCTCGCTGAGTGGGACGTTTTTAGCAGGAGAGGCGTGGAGTTCTGAGAACTCCACGCGTGTTCGTACGTCAATCAGCTCAATGGGCTGTTCAGCGTGGCGATTCGCCAACTCTTGGACAGTGATTGATTGCATGGTTCTTGC
>CAXGRW010000068.1:0-13299 GCA_964012125.1 uncultured Rhodopirellula sp. | reverse complement strand
CGATCACGAAAGTATTTTCGAGTTCCCCCGCTTCTGCCAGATGTTCCAACATGCGGCTAAGGTGCTGGTCAAACCATTGAATTTCAAAGAGGTAGTCTGCTACATCAGAACGCACTTCATCACTGCCAGGCAAAAATCCGGGCATACGCACCTTTGCCGGATCAAGGCCATGCTTGGCCCCCACTCCCTGCTCATAGGTCCGATGAGGCTCACTCGCCCCGAACCAGAAACAGAAGGGCTGATCATCAGAACGAGCCTTCAAAAAATCTTCGAAATTTCCTGAATAGTCATTACTCGAAATCCCTTTGATCCTGTCAGCGGCTTTCACCTTTTTTGCTGTGTATGCTTTGCCAGCGGGGTTATGTGGCCAGTCAGATGCTTTGCCCGGCCCCCATCCTTTGCCTGTCATCCCGACGTGATAACCAGCGGCTGCAAGTTGCTCGGTAAAAACAGGCAGATCACGGGGAAACGTACTAGCGTGCGTTCCGGCTTCACGATTTTGCCAGATTTCACGACCTGTCAAAAATGCTGCACGCATGGGGCTGCAACCGGGTGCGGGGGTAAATGCATTGCGAAACAAAACCCCATTTTTTGCCACCCGATCAAACGCTGGCGTCTTGATGACGGGATCACCGTAGGCAGAGGTATGTGGATAAGATTGATCATCAGCAATCGCGATCAAAATATTGGGTCGTTCTGCCCCGACCGCGAAGCCAGCCCCCGACAGATTTACCATGCCGAATATCCCGGCAAATACCAACACGGCCGCACAAATCTTTCGTCGCATGAGCGAATCCAGCAAAACAGAGTAGGGAAGAACACTGATCCCTAGTTTAACCTTTTCCACCGCACTCCGGACCTCGTGTTCCTCAGCCAATAAAAGCGGTGCAAATACGACACCAAGCAGTTCTTTGAACGCAACCAACAGATCTAAAAAAACGCCTGCCACATCGATTTTCGATCGCAATTCATCATCAACCTCGCTACCCCAAACAACCAGTGCCCAATAGCAGTGCCCGGCAACCTGTGGCAGTCGGCCGGACGATTGCTACCCCTGCTGATACAGACTTCGTAAAGAGCAACGATTTACGAGAATCCAGCACACAAATTTTCTCAGGGGCGGCATCTGAGTGTTGTCCCTAGTATCATCTACCCACACTGATTCCCCCCTAAAAATTCCTTCCTCTACAGGATCTCTGCATGACCCGCTTTTTGACTTTCTTCGCCTCTGCTGCACTGATGACGCAATTGTGTGTTGCCGAGGTGACAACATCTCCCATTTTTGGGGATTCGATGGTGGTTCAACGGGACATGCCGGTGCATGTCTGGGGCTGGACCAAGCCCAACACCGATGTGCATGTTGAAATGGCTGGCCATGATGCGGACACGAAATCGGACAAGACCGGCCGATTCGATGTCAAACTGGATCCGTTGCCAGCAGGCGGCCCACACGAATTGGTCATCAAGGCTGACGAAACCAAAACCTTCACAGATGTGCTCGTCGGTGAAGTCTGGATCTGTTCCGGCCAATCCAACATGCAATGGCCCGTTGGAAGCGCTAACGACCCCGATCTTGAGACGCTGACCGCCAACTACCCCAACATCCGACTGATCTCGGTGCCGCAGGTAGGAGTCCAAGAACCACAAGACAGCTTCAATGGAAAATGGGAAGCCTGCACACCAGCCACCGCTAAAAATTTTTCTGCCGTTGGTTACTTCTTCGGTCGGCAACTCCACCAAACACTCGATATTCCCATCGGCTTGATCGATAACGCATGGGGAGGCTCCGCTGCCGAAGCATGGGTCAACCGCGAGGTACTCGAAGAGGCAGGTCAATACGATGAACTACTTGAAAAGTGGGACACCATGGCCAAGAGTTACGACCACGAAACAGCGATGGACACCTATCGAAAGCGTTTGGCCAACTGGGAAAAGAACAAGAAAGGCAATCGCCCCCGACCACCACGTAACCAACTCACCGGCAATCATCGTCCTTCCAACATCTACAATGGTGTCCTGCACCCCACCATCGGTTACACCATTCGTGGTGCCATTTGGTATCAGGGCGAATCCAATGCCAATCGCGCATATCAGTACCGCGATCTTTTCCCACTGATGATCGACAACTGGCGCAAAGAGTGGGGGCAAGGCGACTTCCCCTTCTACTGGGTGCAACTGGCCGACTTCCAAGCAGAAGTCGACACCCCCGCTGACAGCCCTTGGGCAGAACTCCGTGAAGCGCAGACCATGACGATGTCAAAATTGCCCAACACGGGTGAAGCTGTCATTATCGAACTAGGCGAAGCATCCGACATTCACCCCCGCAATAAACAAGACGTTGCAAAACGCCTTGCCCGCTGGGCACTTGCAAATGACTACGGCTATGACATTCCATTCCGCAGTCCAACGTACCAGTCCATGAAGATCGAAGGTTCAAAAGCGAACCTGAAATTTGATCACGTGGGTGGCCGATTGGACACGTTTGATGTTCGTGAGCCCATTGGGTTTGCGATCGCGGGCGAAGACAAGAAGTTCGTCAATGCAAACGCCAAAATCACAGGCAAAGACACCATTGAGGTTTGGAGCGATCAAGTGAAAAAGCCTGTCGCTGTTCGCTACGCATGGGCGACCAACCCCGTTTGCAACGTCCAGAGCAGTGAAGGTCTGCAAATGACTCCGTTCCGCACAGACGACTGGCCGGGTGTCACCGTGGATACCGTCAAGTGATAGCTGCATTCCAAATGCGGAGGTGAATTGGACAACGCCTGGCACCTCATGGCTTGTTGAGCATGCGGGCACGTGATCAAGGCAAGCGCTCAACTCTCACGATCAGGGTCGCTGTATTCGCAGCGATCCTCTTTTGTTTCAGCCGCAGGTCTGCTGCTGAAATCAAGAATCACAGGCAGACTCTGTGACTTCAAAACCCAGATCACGAATCATGTCGTAATCTTCCTGCGGTGCCTGCCCTTTCGTCGTCAGATAATCTCCAACGAAAAGACTGTTGGCAACATAGAGGCCCAAGGGCTGTAGCGATCGCAGATGAATCTCGCGGCCACCTGAGATCCGCAACTCACGATCGGGATTGACGAACCGGAACATTGCCAACGCACGCAGACAATCGTTGGCTGTCAATTCGTTATTCGTTTGCAGAGGTGTCCCTTCGATCGCGTTGAGAAAGTTCAATGGGATGGATTGAACCCCAAGATCTCTCAGGTCAAACGCCATCGACACGATATCTTCGTGCTTCTCTCCCATACCAATGATTCCGCCGCTGCACATCTCCATGCCTGCATCCTTCACATGCTGCAGCGTCTGGACACGGTCTGCGTAGGTGTGGGTGGTGCAGATGTCTGCATAGTGGTCTTCGCTCGTGTTCAAGTTGTGATTGACACGATCAACACCGCAGGCCTTCAGACGATCAGCTTGCTCCTTCGACAACAGCCCCAGACAGGCACAAATATCGAGACCGTATTTATCTTTGATCTCAGGTACGATCTGCTCGACGGCATTAAGCTCGCGCTCATTCGGGCCACGGGCTGAAATCACCAAGCAGTACGTCTTGGCCCCTCGCTCGGATGCCAGCCGTGCTGCCTCCATCAGGTCATCCCGTTTCAGGATGTTGTATTTAGGTACAGGTGCCTCTGAGATTTTTGATTGGCTGCAGTAGTGACAATCCTCAGGACACAGCCCGCTCTTGGCACTCATCAAAAAGTACAACTGGACAGACTTCCCAAAATGCTGATGCCTAATTCGGAATCCCGCCGACAAAATCGACAGCACATCAACATCCGGTGCCGCCAAAATCGAAATGGCTTGTTCACGGGTCAGTGGCTCACCACTGAGAACCTGATCTGCCATTTCTTGATAGCGATCAGCTGCAACTCGGCTCAGCGGCTCAGACTCAAGGTTCAGCGACATGATATTCGTATAATCTCAAACGAAAAGAGCAGGTTTCAACGACGGAACGACTCACAAGAATTGCAAATTTCCTGTCAATCCGCCACCATGGTGAACTCGTCGCCCAAGATCGGCAAGTCGTCTACTTTCGAACTACCCACCGCATGCCTTATTCTTTCGTCCGAATCGGGGCTCTCAGCGAAGTCCATCTGGCCCATTGTCCTCTTATTTTGCCGCGTGGCAGGCGAGTGATCGTACGAACTGGTCGTGGGACAGAACTGGCAGAAATCATTCGCTGCCTGCCAGATCCGGCCACAAAAAACGATTCGTCTTCCCAAGAAACGGCCAGCCAACCTGCCAACCGTGAGCCAACCGCGTCGGTCTTAAGGCCCACGAGCAACGAAGACGAATTACTGCTCCGACGCCTCGAACGCCACAAACGAGAAGCTGTGGAAGCGTGCCAGGCAGCTCTCGCCGAGTCCAAGTCGCAATCCGTTCTGCTGGACGTCGACCAGCTGTTTGACGGCGGGACGCTTGTGATGCACTTCCTCGGCTCCGTTGACTCGATGGCGGAATCTATCACCCGCGAAATCACCGAACGATACGAATCCATCGTTCGAACGCGTCACTTTTCGAAACTGTTGAGTGACGGCTGTGGCCCCAACTGCGGCGAACAAGATGGTGGATGTGGAAGTGGCTGCAGCGGATGCTCTATTGCAAAAGCCTGCAAAAAATCTCAGTGATAAATCATTCGAAATGAGTTCGACACGATGCTGGCGGTCCACGCCGTAAGACAGAACCAAACCCTGTATCTCAAACAAGACAGTAACCCATCCCAGGGATGTAGATCACAGGAACTGGAGGCTCGCCCGACCTACCAGCCGCCCTCCCGTGCTAGGATACTTCGCCAGATTCACGATACGCCTGAGCAGCAAGCACATAGTGCCCCGCTGTCCGGGTCAGCCGCTCTGAATCTTCTGACGTCAATTCGCGAATCACTTTAGCGGGAACCCCAACGGCAAGATGCCCCGCGGGAACCTCCATTCCCTCCGTCACCACTGCTCCGGCGCCCACGATCGCTCCGGTACCAATCTTCGCACCATTGAGCACCACTGCTCGAATCCCAATGAGCGCGCCCGATTCGACGATTGCTCCATGCACCACAGCCGAATGTCCAACCGTCACATCATCGCCTAACTGGCAGGGGTAGCCAGGGTCGGCATGCAACACAGCTAGATCCTGGACATTGGTTCGACACCCGATCTCAACCACTTCCGTATCGCCGCGAACCACTGTTCCAAACCAGATACTGGAACGTTCGCCTATCGTCACCGACCCACGCACGGTCGCACTGCCCGCAATGAAAACCTCTTCAGCGATCAATTCCGATCGAAAATCTGTCTGCATTTCTCGTTTGTTCATCGCCGCTCCTGCTTTCCTTCTTCACGCCCATTCAGGCACTATGAATTTTTCCCAATGTGAATGAACTGACGATTCATCCTTATGTCGCTTCCAAACATTGAGCTAGATCGAATCAATCGCGAAGGTGGTCGCAGGAAAACCACCGCAAGCCTCCCTGCACGCCTCCCACAGCCTAATGCTTTCTGCGTCCTGCATGTGCGACTGGCTGTCCCTTTATCCAACAACCATTTCAAGGCACGCACTCGTCTTTCCCAGAAGCACTAGCGAGATCGAAACCACCCCAAAACAAGAACGACCAGTCCTACAGTCCCAAAAAACATCGTAATTGCGAAGTAACTAAGAATGCTGCTCACCTGTCCCGCTACTGCTGCAGGATCGGAACCAGACGCGGGAGTCCTCCCGCCCTGAGACGTTGCCATGAAAAATTGACTAAGCAGAATACAGAAAACCAAACCTGAAAGCAGAACCGTCAACAAACCAAGCCAGAGCAACCACCGAGACTTGCGACGTTGAGATCGCACCTCTCCCGCTTCCTCCACATCAGAAGCAGAAGCATAGGGATTTTTTGACATGATGATGACTACCGAGTGTGAACCCTCAAAAAGCAGCACCATTCAAACCGCATGAATTCCAACAGGATGCTTACCCGGTGAAAGCTTAACGACTAACCCAATGAAATGGCAAACGAGACATCGCAATGTCACAGAACACAAAATGTCACAGAACAGAAAATGACGATACGCGGCACGGTAACGAGCAGAAGGGCCTCGCGCTCTATCTCAAATGATATTTCCCCATCCATGCTCTCTTATGAATTTGCAACTCCTCACTTTCTTCCCATCGCAATTGTGCAATGTCGCCTGACCAGTACAACAACACGTTGGCAATGAACGAGTGCAGAGATAGCTAAATATTCGTGGCTGGAAGCGTTACACGAAACTTCATTTCGAATTTAAATGCTTGTCTGCAAAAGCAAGATATTGCTGCCAATCAAACGCTGTTACATCGTGATCACCCGACCGTAAATGGTAACCAATGCGTGTGTGTACCGGAGTGTTGGGCTCAGGCAGATCATGATCTCCGAGCCCCCTCCTGCCCATCAACTTATACACAGGGCTGGCGTGCTTGGCAGCCAGAAATTCACCTCTAGGATCTGCCCAACGATCATTGGTTGCGCTTGCAACATACAGTGGTCGTGGCGCGACAAGGGACAGTAGCATGTGCTGATCGACGGGCAAGGTCTGCTCTTGCTTCTGATACTCCCGGTGATTCCTGCAAAACCAATAGCCCACCGGTTTGAGCATGTGATGAATCCTCTCTCCGTAACAGCGACGATAAAGGGCGGCACCGCCACAGCCCGAATTGTTACTGACCACCATCGCAAAACGGCGATCTTGAGCGCCAGCCCAGAGTGCTGTTTTCCCAAGTCGTGAATGACCGATCACAGCAACTCGTTCTGCATCAATCGAATCCTCTGTCTCCAACCAATCCAGAACACGAGACAAGCCCCAAGCCCAGGCTCCAATCGCACCCCATTCATCTGCCTCAGGCTCTACCTGATTATTCTCATAGAACAATGGGTGAATCCCGTCCGAAAAGTCATTGCGATAGTTATCGGGATCAATTTGATCGCGATGGACGGTTGCCAAGGCATAACCGCGTTCTATTAACATTTCCAATTGCCAGCGACCAGCAAACGACCCACACTTTTTGGACGTACCTCGTTGCAAAATTCCATCGTCTGCATGAATCGTATGATTGCCGTTGAAATTCAAACCAAGAAACGCAGGAGACGGTACAGAGGCTTTGTTCGGGACGTACAGCAGGATATCGATTCGGTACCCTGCGTCTCCATAATAGGCGGCGATCTGCTTTCGTGTCGCTCGCCCCTGCAAAGCATTTTGATCCAGTTCAACCAATTCGTACCGAACTTTCAACTGCTTTTCAGGCGTCTTTCCGTAAACAGAATCGCTGAACAGCTGAAGCACCTCGGCCCTACGGTGCCCCATCCACTCCGACTGCCCAACGGTTTTCCCTGCTTCATCAACTAACAGAGCTGGCAGTTCATACTGGGGAACTTTCGCTTCATCATAATTGGTGTCTGCAGGCTCTTTCGCAACGCAAAGACAGACATCAAGCAACAAAAGAAAAGCAAATAGCCTGAACGACATAAGCCACCAAATCTCTGAATGAACACTATCGCGGAGTCAGCACCCTCGAAACAGTAGCATAACCAATTCTGAAATCAAAAATCTCCTGGACGTAAGCTATCGCGTGAAACCGTGGGCGATGAAGGGCTTTCTTAACGAGCATCTGCTAACAACGCTACTGAATCATCGCAAGACGGTTGTCCTCGCCCGCTTGTCACTCACCAATATCTTCGTTCCACAGACCTGGGCTTTCCTGAATGAATCGCTCCATCAATTCAATGCATTCGCTGCTGTCAGTCAATTCAACAACAACGCCCTGATTTCGGAGATGATTCTCTGGTCCTTGAAAGGTCTGATGCTCGCCGACGACTACCTTGGGGATTCGATACAGCAGAATCGCGCCACAGCACATCGAACACGGCGATAAGGTTGAGTAGATGACTGACTGCCGATAATCCGACGCACTGAGCCGTCCTGCGTTTTCAATACAATCCATCTCAGCATGCAAAATGACGCTACCCCGTTGAACACGCCGATTGTGCCCTCGCCCGACAATCTCACCATCAATCACCAACACTGACCCAATAGGAATCCCCCCCTCTGAGTAACCGAGGCGTGCCTGTTCAATCGCAGCTTCCATGAAAAGATCCATTTGCAACCCTGCCCATTTAAAAATCGAATGCTTAGTCCTGAAAGTAACACGCTCAGCTCAATTGATACTCAAACTGAAAAAGCAGTCTAGCAGACCGTTTCAAACACCGGATTGGGATGCAAAAACCATGACAGTAGCTGCTTACGCGTAATCACGATCCCTTCCAAATCGCTACCACGTACCAATCTTTTTCTGCACTGCCGGTAAGTCCAGAAACCGAGCCAGCACACCCACGCGAGGATAATAAAAAAGCAGACAGACAATCGCGACACCTACACAGAAAAAAACTAGCGAAACAATCCGTGTTATGACCATGACGTCCGGCGTCGAAACGCAGCCAAATGGCCTCCGAAACGCAACCCGAAACACAAATCCAAAAATGGTAAAACGATTCGAGCAATCAGCAGAGTGATCCCACCGGTATAGCCACAAATCAGAATCGTCAAGTTCGCTGGACAGTCACGATATGCGACAGTCATGCGTCCTAAAACAAGTGCAGACAGTCCCCATGCCAAGCAGGCTCCCGCAACCGACAGTAACGGATAGAAATACAACAGGACTGGAAGAAAAGTAAACCTGTACTCGCGACGTTGCTCGGCAATTCACTGCGATCTGGCGGAAGATACGGGTTCAACACGCCCTACCTGCAAACTCAGACTCAGACTCAGACTCAGACTCTATCTTCCTTGCTCAAGCATTGCTTCAACGATCACTGCACACTTCGCTCACAACGTAATTTTTTTTTCAAAACTGATAATCAAACAGATCGATATCAGGCTGGTACTTTTCCCGCACCATTTCAACCAATCGTTCATCATAATATTCTTTGAACGATCGCGACTGTCGCGAAACATTTAGTTTGGGCAATTCAGCTGAAACGCCAATCTGCGTGCAAACTGTTTTGAAGTCTTGCTCCAAATTCTCAAACCGACCAAGAAAATTGACTAATTGCTGATTGTCTTGGGAGAAGAGAAACTCCTTCTGCGGCGGAAGTCCATCCTCGCACTGCCAACCAATGTAATTCTCAAAATTGCCCAAACTGATGAAATGATCATGAAGACGATGATCAGGTTTTTTCAGCACATAACAGTAAATTGAAACTAGCCAGTCCCAGGGGTTGCGCACAAATGCGAAGGAAAAGAAAGAATTGAACTCTGCCTGCCCCATGACTGTCACCAAATCCGACGCCGTCACATGCGTGTCAAAAGGATTGGGGTCCCAATTTTTCGGGCATGGCAAATTCAATTGTTTGAGAACTCGGACCGTTTCACGTTGATACTTATTAACAGCAAACGGACTCAAAGCCTTTGATACGCTCATGCCACCGTTCTTGTAGACGTGCACAAACAGAAATTTATGTTTCCGTGAAATCAGCATAACAACATCCACAAAGACTCAAATAAACGCCAAGTGCCAAACATCAGCCCCGCACCGTTGGATCACGCAACGACTGCTGGCACCTTGCCATGACTGAATCCTCGGAAGGCTAACATTTTCCTGTGCCATGCATCAACGCAATTAACAAACACAATAAGAACGGTGGAAAGCACTGTTACTCCGTTGGCAATGCAGGTATCGGCGCGGACCGCGTCCGAGACAGCCTAACGATGCTTAGTGAACCATTTTCGCACTTGCTGTCGATGCTCACTATCGCGGTGCATCCACAAATCGGTATGCGAATTAATCACTTTTCCGTCTGGAATATCAAACATCTCCGCAATTGGCGGGCGCAAGAACGTAAAGGCAGCAAGTTCCAGATGTTCCTGCAAGAAATCATTGGCCCCGCCACACACCAGCACAGGACGCCCCTTCAAGCGTGCCAACCGCGTGAGTGCTGACGAGCGATCACTTGCTGGATAGCCCCACTTTCGGTCCCCGTCGAAGTGGTCGTGCGTGAACATTCCTTTCCAAAGACCAGCAATCTCATCATCGGCAAGTCCAATGTAGCTTGTCCCAATCGCCCCTCTGGAGAACCCACAGATGAACAACGATTCAGGATCACCACCAAACTGTTCGCAAATCCGAGGCAGATTCACTTTGCAATAGTCCACGGTCGCCTGACGGTCCCCCCACCAAGTTCGCGTATTTTGCTGCTTACCCTTCGCGACGTACGGCATTGATACCCAAATGAATCCTTTGCCGCCGCTAACGCCGTAACCGAGATTCGCATCCTTCACTTCTCCAGTGGAACCACATGCAGCAAACTCATTTCCCGTGTACTCAACGATCACCGGAAACTTTCCTCCCGGCTTCCAGTCCACTGGTAGATAAAGAGCATGATAAACCTCTGTGCCCTCATATTCTGGCGCAACCTGACGCACCCTCCTGCCAGCCGCAGGATTCTGACTTGTCATTTCTGGCGTGACCAAGTCGTTCTCAGTACGACCTTCATCAGCACACAGCGATTCAGTAATACAAAAGCAAGAAGCAGCGAATGCAAACAACAAAACCAAGTTACATTTCATGAGTTTGCTTTCAATGAGGCTAACCATTCATTCTACCGATGCCAAAAACAGTTCCAGAGTTATCAACCGCTTTGAGATTACCGCCGAGACAACACGAGTTCTCGCAACTGTACCAACAGACAGCCAGGCACCAAAACAACGAGTGCAACCGCTACTGAGCAGACAGAAGCTCAGCGATGTTCGGACGCTCAGCCTTGATGCGTTCGTAATCAAGCTGCAAGCCGAGAGGCCCCATGATCTGCAACACAAGGTCATAAATCGGCTTCACGTCGTCAAATGAACCTGCAACGCCATCATAGGCAGTGGCACCTGCGCCATTCGGGATCGTCTTGTCGGCTCCATTGGCCAACAATGCCCGAACAATTTTTTCATGACAAAAGAAAGCTGCCGAATGCAAAGCCGTCCCACCATCAGCCTTCTTTGCATTCACATCCGCCCCAGCATCAATTAATAACATCGCAACCTCATCATTCCCCCTTGCTGCCACAGCATGCAACGAGGTCCCTCCGTCTTCACCTCTCGTATTCAAATCAGTTCCCGCCGCGATATGCTGGCGAATCGTATTAACATCCCCTGCCCACGCAGCATCGAGAATAGTGATGCTTGGTGCTGACACTACTTCTTTCTCAACGGGGCCAACAGCTGCTCCAGCGTCAACAGCGGGTGTTGTAGCCTCATCCTGAGTACACCCCATCAACCCTACGCAGGCAAACAAAGCAACAGCGCGGCAGCAATACAGCAAAAACTCACAAGACATACGACACCTCTAATCCAAAGTTAAACCAAAAAGATATTCTCTGTGCCTAAAACACACCAACCGTCGTGCGGAAGATACAGCAGTGACCAAGCATCGTCACCTCTGAATGAGTAACAACATGTAGACCAATACTCACATTCCGGTCATGGGAGCAGATTTCTCGCTACATTTTCGCCGACAAAGCCGACAAGCACGTCCTGTGCGTCGTGAAATGACGGGCGGGTCCGTCCCCAACCCCAGTCGAAATCGCTGCCTCCGCTAAAGTCCTCGCTACGGCGGCTACCCACAACGGTCACGCAACATCCCACAACAATTCACAGTTTACTCGAGTGAAATGCACTTGCTTTTCACCTTGCAGCTTCTAGGCCTAAAGCCATTGCTTATTACTGCTGTACTTGGCGAAGAACAACCACAACATGGACAACGTGACAACCAACACTGGCATCACCGCACCCGATGGCCCCATGACTCTTAAACCTCCGGCAATCAGCATCGTGTAGCCCATTTGGACGACCACGGCAACAAAACTGGCTGCAAAACACGGGACTGCCAGTCTATGCCGTTTAAATAGGGCAATGCTGCCTGCCACTCCACTCACAACGGCGAAAGCGAAAACGACATAAATCCAGAACGGAATAGCGCGGGACCAATCTTTCTGCTCCTCAGTGAACGATTCCATCATCGCTTCTTTGGCAAACACTTCCGACAGGAAAATCATGCATCCCATCAGGTTCCACAGCAAAGCAACAGCCGCGGAAACCCAAAACCAGCGTGGGACAGATACCCTCAATCCCTCATTCATGATCCGCAACCTTTTTGCCCCACTTGTTTGCCCCAACTTCTAATTTAAAAAATCATCTCGACCTGAAGTGTGTACGATCGATCGCAGCAAACCACCAGACGTCACTCTCAAAGATGACACCGACTCACCCAACTGCGAACATCGCGGATTCGATTCAATTTCTGATTTGCATCCCTTGCAATCCAATTCAACAGCGTTGCAGCGCAAACCACAGCGAAACCCCGATGTTGCATCAATCGATGCGATTACCCCGCTTGCTGGATTTAGTCATACGATCAACCAACTCGCAAACGATGACATGCATTGGAACAGAAACGATAATGATTCCGACAATCGCACCCGGGCTTCCAAGCAAAAGCCGCAAGCCAGCAAATGTCGCTGTCAGCAACGTGACCATGCCCAAAAACTCTGCCATCGAAAATTTCATTACCTTTACCTTGACAAGCCTTCACCCGCTTGATCAGACACTCGAAGTGAAACTGAATCTGGGCAAGACAGCAAACATCTCAGCAACCTGAATAGCAAGTAATGAGCTGACCGATCGCTGCAACGCGACTTCCCCCTCTGGGGCTAAGAAAAACTACCTACACAGCAAGCACCAGAATCACCTTATCAAAACAATCAACCGCGAGCACCAAAGAATCCGACTTCTACCCCCTGTGCTTTCAGATAACCCGTGGCTCTTCCATTCGCAACGAACATTACCAACAAGCCTATCAGTGGTGCAGGCAGTAACACGCCAACAGCATAGACGTACCGCGTTGACCCGGGAAACAACACACCACCCATACGAAAGATGCCAAAGCTGGCGCAGGCAGCAGCGGACAACAGCCCCAAGATAGCCAGCACCATCAAGACGCCAAAAGCCGGTGTAACGACCGGCTTGCCAGCCGTGTGATCGAGAAAGACGTTTGCCGCGAGCAGCACCGGTAGCGAACACAGGTAAATGCTCATCCCAAGGATCAAAAGACGCTGCCCACTTTTCACGTCATTCAAAACTCCTCCCGAAGTGGCACCGGAACCTCGCGATGCCTGCGCAGCTGGACTTTGGTACGGGCTGACTGGCTGCTGAAAAGAGGCTGGCTGCTGAAATGACGCTGCGGGCTGCTGAAATGAGGCGGGCTGCTGAAATGAGGCGGGCTGCTGAAATGAGG
>CAXGRW010000067.1:0-13430 GCA_964012125.1 uncultured Rhodopirellula sp. | reverse complement strand
GCGATCGGATCAGAATCATGAAGATCCTCAAGCCAATCACAAGCAATGCCGTCCTCAAAAGTACGGTAGCCCCAAGAACTCATCAGATTCAATCCATCGCAACTGGGTAAAAACAGTTGTGCAACGACGCAACGACATGGCATCCACAAGCGACAACCATCGACCGATATTCACCGATCGACGACAGCGAACAGGACGAATGCCCACAACAGCAAGCCAAACCAAATGGATAAGAAGACATCCAGTGGCCACACCAAGGAATGTCGCAGGAGGGCTTTTCAGCGACCCACCGCGACACGTCATCTACCTGCAGGACGCAGGAACAGCACATGTCGGCTATTCGCATCCAGAAAGGATTTCATACTGCCAGGTTTTCAAACGAGAAACGTTTCGAAACGCAGCAGCAGGTGAACCAGAACTTACTTGTCCCACCACCAGTTATCGCTTGTACCAGCGAGTGCTGTGCTACAAACCTTGGCGAGAGTCGTGTCAGTCCGTTGTTTCTCAACAACTTCGAAGCCATTGATATCGACACCACCCGATGCCGTCACAACCCACTTGCCGCCACGTCCGCGAATGAAACTGCACTGCGGATCAACGGCTTTCGGAGTGACATAAGTGGAGAGAGGCAGATCATCACTTTTCACAGTGAAGAGGTTGAGATCAAGATTTGCCTTCCGTGCGAGACCTTCTTGGGAGATCAGAGTTGCAACAATGGTCATGTCCATGATGTTCTGGAGGTCTGAGAAGATCGGCATACGGCGTGAAAGCTCAGCGTACTTCTCAGTCATCGTGTCAGCCCAGTCCTGAGCGAACTTATCTTGTCTGCCAGTTTTCGATGCTGTTCCATCGCCACTGATTGCATCGACTTCAGTCATCGTTTTCACACCTTGCCCACTCAGCTTCCAAGCCAAGCCGTCCTCGCTTTTGCCAAGCGTGTCATAATCGCAGGCCATCCACCAGCGAGGATTCTGGTTAGACGCATGAGCACTGTTCTTCGCCATCTCAAGGTAGCTGCTTAAGCCGGTGACTTGCGAGGGAGTCAAGCCCATCGCGACACGCTTCATTTCGTAGTCAGCGGCAACCATGGTTCGGGCGAACCGCGAGTCAGTGGGAACACCCGTCAATTGAATTGTTTGTGGCCCGAATGCTTCTCGCATGGACGCTTCGTAGATAGCAGGATTCTGTCCGGGACGTAGGGTAATCCGACTCATCATCTTTCTGAGACGCAGACGTCCTTCGGCAGTTGGCTCGATCGAGCAACTGATGCCTTCCTGACGTGCACTCTCAACGCTCCGCAAGGCGACAACGAGATCTGACAGCCGCATGGTTGCTCCACCCGTCACCGTGCCAACGACGAATCCGTCAGGACGCACTTTCCATGGTTCTGCTGGGCCAGCGATAATGACGTCGTTCTTGTCTTTGTCAACGAACACGTATTCAATTCGTTGCAAGCCAGCCAAGTACTGAACATCACGTGGAATTTCGCGACCTTCCTTATTTGCCTTCATGATTGCATTCTGGATTCCACGGAGTGAAACCATCCGCATGTTGGCCTGCTTGGCGATATCACCAGCCAGTGGGGCCCACCCCTGCTCCATGGCAGTTGTGAGTTCCTGCAGCTCCTGCACGGTTGCGGTCCGCATCACGCCCGCGGCATCAATCATGACACCACCGACAGCTCGGTTCCCTCCACCAAACTGTCCGGCTTGAACAGTTGTGGTCAGCGTTACAACGCCGAAGAAGACAGGAAACAGTGAACGAACAATACTTTTCAAGGCAAAATCCATCGCGGTGGATCTCCGGGATTGCCGGCGGTGTCGGACACCACCAGAAGTTAAAGGTTTTATTAGCTATAGCTTATTGTGACCAAGGTTTCGCTATTTTTCGAGCAAAAACTGCCTCCGGAAGAGGAGAGTTCACTCAAAAAACATCGGCAACTGAAGGTTATGCGGTCTCGTCTACCTTTCAACGGTGGACGGGAAATGTCCCAGATTCTAGTTTGGAGGTAGCAAAATGAGGAACAGCAATGGTCAACTTTAGGCCGCAAAAGCCGATCCAACGACCTCGGAGCATGAATTTTGACTGCAATGGATCGTAATATGTCGGAAAATCCCCCTCCTCAACCAGTGGGAGATAGGAAGACAATGGGAGATAGGAAAGATCAGGGCGCTTACTTGATCCTGCGCAGTGCGGGACGGTGGAGCGACGTTTTTCGTCTTTCCTCGCCCAAAGGTGCCGTTATGGGACGAGCCTCGGCAAACGAGATCGTGATTCGCACGGAACAGGCGAGTCGACAACACGCTCGCGTTTCCTGGTCCGCAGACAGCTGGACTCTTGAGGATTTGGGCAGCCGAAACGGAACGTTACTCAATGGGCAACCGATCTCTGCGCCGACTCGTTTGCAGGATTCCGACTTGATCGAAGTTGCTGGCTTCGCCATCACGTTTGCTCGGAAAATTGACGGTGGGATCGGTGAACCGGTACGCTCTGCCACCACAGCGAGCCAAGCCACCGACGACCAGATCACGCTCGAGATGGACCCATCTGCCATCACCGACCGGCGGCGACACAGTTCCTATCTTTTCGATCCTACCGGTTCTGCCAAATCTGCGTCAGAAGCCAATCACGGACAATCCAGCCGACATTTACTTCAGCTCGCTTTTTCCTTGGCACGATGTGACGAGATCGAACAAGCCGTCGATATTGTGCTGGATTGCCTCGCAGCACATGTGCCTTTGGACACTGCGGGGGCTTACGTATGGCAAACGAAAAAAACGCGTGGAAAATCACAAGACATTCCATTAGCGGGAACCCGACAATCAGGATCACGCAGTTACCGTCGTCCACCTGAATCCCTGCTGGCATCCGTTGCCACCGAAGACGGCGAGGCAGTCCTGGCGCGGAACGTTATGGGTGACGAGCAATTGGCCACCGAAAATAGCCGCGGGGAACTCGATGCTGAGAGTGTCGTCATGGCGCCAGCGAGAGATCAGCGGGATCAACTCCGGGGAGTCGTGCACGTCACCACGACCGCAGGCACCCCACCGCTCGGCTCAAACGAACTCGAGTTCATCGTTGCGACCTGCGAGATTTTTGGGGAATTACTCGGGAACCTCGCCGACCGGAAACGCTTGCATCGCTCGCTTCGACAAAGCCAAAAGCAGATCAAGGAATTGCAGGACCGGCTTGGTAACAAAGTCAACATCGTTGGCAAGAGTACGTCGATTGGCGAGATCGTACAACAGATCGGAATGGCTGCCCCTACCAACGCGACCGTCCTTGTGCGTGGCGAATCAGGGGTAGGAAAAGAATTGGTCGCTGCTGCCCTGCATCATGCGAGCGACCGAAGTGCTGAACCGTTGATCTGTTTGAATTGTGCAGCTCTTTCACCCACCTTGCTTGAGAGCGAACTATTTGGTCATGAAAAAGGTGCCTTTACCGGAGCGACGGAGCGTAAACGTGGCAAGTTTGAAGCCGCTGACGGCGGCACCTTGATGCTTGACGAGATCGGTGAGATGAGCCCTGAGGTACAAGCGAAGTTCCTCCGAGTGCTTGAAGGGCACCCGTTTGAGCGAGTGGGTGGGCATGAAGCAATTAAAGTCGATGTCCGAGTCGTCGCCGCCACCAATCGTGATCTGCAGACGATGGTTCGTGAAGGTAAATTCCGGCAGGACCTTTACTACCGACTGCATGTTGTTGAGATCATCGTGCCACCACTTCGAAACCGGGACAAAGACTGCCTGCACCTAGCGGATTACTTCCTCACCCGATTCAATCAGGAAATGGGGCGGCGAATCGAGGGATTCTCAGACGCTGCCAAACAGGCTCTGCTCGAATACTCTTGGCCAGGAAATATCCGCGAGCTTAAAAACGTTGTGGAACGCGCCGTCGTATTGAACACGAAAAACCGCATCGAAGTCACAGACCTCGCGCTCGCACCTGCCGCGCAAGGCATGCCGGCAAGCGGTCAGACCGATGAACCAGTAGAAATGACTCTCGCAGCATTGGAACAAATTCACATCGAACGGGTGCTTCGGCACACTGATGGAAATAAGAGCCGAGCTTCCGCAATTCTGGGCATCGAACGTAGCACGTTGGATCGAAAACTAAAGCGTTTCTCGGCTGCTCAGTGAGCCACTTCTCAAAATCAGGCATGCCCTGCGAGCTTGGCGTGACATGCACAGCCGGGCAGTTCCACGTCATGCTGCGAGCAATTTGATCGGTCACCCCTCGAGATCAAGATTTGCTCCAGATCCCATTCGAGTGTCTCCCTTGCTAACGGGAGCAATCCCTTGGCCATCATCGTCTGCTGGCGACTCTTGTTCAGCCTCAACGTCATCTGCGTCATCTGCCTTCGATTCATCAACGTCACCATGACGTTCGAACTGGTCCAGCAATTGGCGTCCATTGCCATGGCGATCCCCGGTCTGTTCACCGGCATCAATCGCATTTGAATCAGCCGACTTACCGCCTGGTTTATCCGCAGTTGCTTGCTGACGCGTTGATTCAACAGCTTGCGAATCGGCTTCGCCCCCACGGGCAGCGGCACGACTGGTCCCGGCAATCGATGCTGCGGCAGCGCTCGGATTAATATTCATTGACTTGTCCTTCTTTTTTGGAAGCCTCGGTCAAATGTTTAAAACGGCAGCCAGTTCCCCAATCCGCTTTTCGGTTCTTTTGCAATTTCCTTGGGGTCATCAGAAATGGCTGGGAAAATCATTTCCAACGTCTCCTCGACACCTTCAAGAGCCCGCCTCTGATACGTCAGAGCATGCAGTGGCCCGCGGACATCAATGGTCCACAAAGTGTATTGCTCGCCCAACGTCAGAAGCCCCATCAGTGAATTCCGAGGGTTCACCTGCGTTTGAAAGGTTACGTCAAGTTCTTGGCGATTGTCGAGTTTTCCGTAACCTTTTAACGCAATCAGTTCGCCGGAGACATTGATCTGGTCAAAGGTAATGGTTTCTCCAAATAGTTCGAACTGAAGTTCAGCATCCGTTAACGCTGAATAGTCCTGTTCGTCAGGCTTCTTGATTCTAAGCAACTCCATGACTTGATCCATCAGCGGCAACTTGTACAAAGTCGCATCACGGACCATCGACCAGCCCTTGCCCCGCAACATACTGACATTACCAAGTTTGCCAAACAGTCGCGTGCGTCCCTGAAGCCTTCCGGACATGTCGTTCCCGTTTTGACCAAAGTCCGCGAGGATATTGGGCACCAGCGCATCCTCAACACTGACGACAACATCAAAATCGCCAGTCGACAACTGCACCTTGCCATCCATCTCGATCGTGCCGCCAAAAAGATTTCCGCGAAGCTTCTTTTCGGATCTCGCGGGATCCTGTGCAATTGCCAAGCCGGCAGTGTTTGTAGGCTTCGTTCCGCGGACGGGACCGCCTAGATACAACATTGTATTGGCGACCGAAAAAGGACCTTCAATATTCGTTAGCTGCAGATCATAGACATGCATCGAGTCGATCTGAATATTTCCGTTGGCAAAGATCCCCCGGTCATCCTGCCTGCCGGTGACTCTGACACTGCCCCGCATGGAGTGCACGGGGCCAACCTCTGCAATTCGGTTGCCCTCTAATTGCAACGCGATGTCCCAGTCCAACTCAGGGTTCACGTGCATCGCGTCGGGAAGTGAAATCCGCGTTGCCCCAGAGACACCAATCGGACCACGCAACTGCAATGCCTTCATCCCTTCACGCATCTGCGCCGGCATGGCGGCGATGAGCTCTAAATCAGGCAGCAGCCGGCTGCCAGTGTGCAGATTCAACGTCAATTCCCACCTTCCCTGTGCGTTCTGGCGGCAAATCCCATTGGCCGACAACATCGATGCATCATGACGACCTTTCAACGAAATCAGTTCTACCTTCGAGCCGTCATAAAAGACAGATCCAGCCGTCACATCAATTCGATAAGGCAAAGAGCTTGGACGCAAACTCAGAGTACGACTGGTGACCAAATCAGTTTCAAATTGCTTGGCACTCAGTTGAAGATTGAGTTTGCCATCCGATCCAACCTGTTCAAGATTGGCTGTCAATTGATCAAGACTTCCCGTAGGAGAAATCGAGTCCCAGATTCTTCTCGCATCTTCCGGCAGCGAATTGTGCAGCGAGTCATCCATCAACACATTGGTCGCATCGAACTGCAGCTTCAAATGAGAATCTATTTTACTTGCAGTTGCATCGACACGCTGCACACCGCTGGTGTTGATAGCGCCAGCGTTCTGCTGGGTTTTCCCCGCAAGACGATAAAACCCTCGACAAACGACATCATGCCCATTGGCACTCACCCCTCGCAAGCCATTCAGCTTCACGAGATCGTCTTCTACCTGCAGCTTGCCCGTCACCTTGTACAGAGGATAACGGAATTTTTCATATCGCACGTACCCATCACTGACTCGCACATCGATTTTGCGAGACGACCGACCATTCACGTCGGTGGTTAACAATGCTGTTACCAGGTGCAAACTACCACGAGGCTTCAGTGATCGTGCAAATGCTTCCAACTTGGACGTGGGTCCGTCCCGCGGCGACATGGACTTCAGCAGGGTGGCATCAATTGGAACCGGACCGTCGGTCGTGATTGCAAACGCCTTCTCAAGCGTGAGCCCTGGCTTAACAGGAAGCTTAAAAGCGCACTGCATCTGATTGGATCCAATGGTCCCACCCAGTCTTTCTGCGACCGCAATACCGTCACGAATCTCAACCTTCCCAAACAAATTTTCTACCGGGTAGGGAAACCGGTCATATTGCACATCCACCCCTTTGCAGGTGACGTTGCCATTAAGTTTCCACTGCAGATTCTCATGCAATAGATTGCCCTCGATATCTACTCGCCCATAGGGTGAAAACTTGTGCCAATTGGCTTGCATCTTGGCAGGCAAAGCTGCTGCCAGACGATCATCGAGCATGATATTGCCCGCGTTGATCTTCAAATCTGCAGTACATGGCCACGCGTGACCATGAATTCGGCCACTCGTCCGCACCAAGGAATCACCAAACATGAACTGAGAAGTTTGAATGGAAACGCCACTTGGATCACAAATCACGATCCCGCGCAATTGTGAAATGGGTTGCGGAATGGTCTGATGAGAAAAACGACCTTCATGAATCGTTGTTTTTAGTTTGTAGTCGAGTTTTCCCGTGGGCGACTGATGTAAAGTAAAACTTGCATCACAGATACATTGCAAATCCCGCACCTCTCTGGCGGCCTTACGCCACTGCAGTGGCAAACGATCAAACAGGTCACGGCTTAAGTAAGCGCCTTTGACCACTCCCCGAATATCCACGCCTCGGCTTGAAGTATTGACCTGAATAACCAGCGAATTTGCAAAATCAGTCGATCCACGGAGTGTGATTGAATCATCAGTCTTGCCTTCGGCGTTCCCCGCGCGAACCACGAGCACCTCAGGAAATGCTGCGATCATCGGTCGGCTTTTGGACTCACAATCAACCAGATGCAGTCGTAAACGACGAATCTCCATTCGTGGTGTCACTGGACCGAATTCAGGCATCGGCAACAATTCACTGATTGACGGAGTTCCATCCTGCAACAAGCGTGTGTTCACATGCACACCGTCCAACAAAACGCGATGCGTGTTGAGCGGCAAACCTCCCGAACCAAGCTTGCCCGTGTCCAAATCCGCTTCAACTGTCAAACGCTCGATGCGCAACAATTCACTATCTTGTGCGCCGTCGATCGCCGCCAACGGATCAAGAATGCGCAGATCTTCAAAGATGAAACCTATGTTTTTATCAAAGTAGCCCCGGCGAAGAGAAACCACGTGCTCGGGATAGTGTTCCTGAAACACTTTTAAAACATGTCGGCGAGCTGTTTCTCCCACCGTCTGGGGCGTCAGGGTGTAAACCACAAACGCAACGCCCAAGCAAACAAGCGCAGCACTTAACAGCCGCGAAAGAAGTCTCGGCTTAGCGGAAATCGGCGCATCCTTGGTGCCATTCAAACCCGAACCTTAGGGCGTTCAGTTGTTGCGAGCGTTCCATCACGTCGCGGCTGGATAATAGTCCTGTTTTCAGGTACCCAGCCAGCCCAAAAACTGCCAAAAACGGTAGATCCACGGCGATTGCCACGGACTTTCCAGCGAAGCAGACATCGAAAAAACGCTCAATGCAAGCATTACGTAGAGCGTGCCGCGACGAATGGACGTCGTCTGAAACCAAGCCATGACAGGGGTGGCAACAACTAACCACAGGGGCGCAAACCACAACAGCCATCGAAAACACACACTGACTCCGCCGTAATTACGGTCAATCAGCGGACGATTCAGATAAAACAAAAAGCAGACAACAGAGGCGACCGTAATAGCTAGCACCAAGCGTCGGGACTCAGGTGAACCACGCATCACTCCTACCACGAGCCCGATTGGCACCAATAACCAGAGCGGCGTCAGCGAAAACAGGCCGTGATGGCCAAAGGTCATCTGAGAAAGATAGATAAGCTTTGAAGGTTCGCCCTGATCAACGCCGCGACGCACCCCATCTTTCCAGTACGTGTTGGGGTACTCATACCAATCATCCCACCTTGCAACTGACCATCGATTATCTGCTAACAGCAGGGCAAACTGACGCTCATCGCTACTCACCATCCAGCGTGCTGCCTCATCGGATGCAGTGATCTCAATTTTGTCTGTGCCAGTGATCAAGCCCGCCTCCACCAGTCGTGCCCGAATCTCTTTCGTGACGGACTCGTCAGGTGCGATGGCGTTCGTCGCTAACGAATCGAGCACGGCAATCGTCGCACCATTTCCCCGATGGGCATAGGGAGGGCGGAGACTTTGGTGCGCTAACCAATTCGTTCCAAAGAAGCCAAACGCAACGATCACCACCCCTGCGATGAATGGCAATACTGAAGCACGCTTCGCCCACGCAAATAACCCAAACCAAAAGACCAACATCGAAAGCGCAGGCAGTTCATTGGCTGCCGCCAGAGCAGCGCAGGCACCAGCAAACAGATACAACAGCACCTGCGATCGGCCCTGCAAATCACCGCTAGTCGAATCAGTGTCTTTCAGCTTTGTTGTTTTCGAGCGCACGGAACCACACGCCGCTGCGTTCGGGTTGCCGATTCCACCGACAGTTACCAGATAAATCCAAGCCACCACTGCCGTGGCGGTAGCAGCTGGTAAGTGATTATTCAAAGAAATGGCAAATGGCAGCAGCATGGTTCCAAAGCAGCATCCCAAAGCGGCCATTCGTTTGGACCAATCGTCTTTGCCTATTCGTTCGATGCACCCCATGGTGGCAAAGTAGAAGAGAGCTAAGAGTGGCAAGTTGACAATCGCCAGCAGAATTCTTGCCAAGTAGATCGGCTGATCTGTCAAAGTCATGCCAGTGACAAGGTTGACCACTTTGTAGATACCGGCGACCGCGGTTGGAAACAGAGGTGGTTTACTACTGTAGTAGTGCTGCTTGTCATCCATTCCCAAGTGCCGCACTTTATCGATTGTCTGCCACGGGTGAATATGCCGACGAATGGGATCGACGATTTCGATTTGCGAGTCGATTGCATAAGTGCCATGCTCAACGAGTGACGCAACGGTGCACCAGCGACTTCGGTCATTCGCACTCAGAAACGCTGTCGTACCATCACGACCAGTAACGACCGAGATCCGCCCGGCAGTCAAAGCCAATGCGATCAAAGCAAAAATCAGATAGGCAGAGCGTCGTGCCTTTATGTCACCCGCGGCTTGCTCGATCATGAAGTTTGCCCCACAGGATCATCACCGATCTGACTGCTCGAGTCGTCGAGTGTTCCCGCAAAGTGCTCCGCAATGCTAAACGTATCACGGGGTCCGTGCGTTCGTGCGACAACCAATTCGGCCAACAGGCCAGCAAGAAGAAACTGTGCCCCGAGCAGCAAAGCGACAATGCAGTAGTAAAACAGTGCCTTTTCATGAAGGTGAACTGGATCAACACTTTCGATCAATCGAGAGAGAACCCACCAGGCTGATAGCGATAGGATTCCAACGCCACCCGCTGAAAAAAACACCATACCTCCCACTCCAATGAGATGCAGCGGACGACTTGAGAACCCAGTCAGCAGATAGATGGTCATCAGATCGAGAAAGCCCTTGATCATTCTTGAAAACCCGTACTTCGAATGACCAAATCGGCGAGCGTGATGTTCGACAACAATCTCGCTGGGTTTAAAACCTCGAGCAGCGGCGAGAACAGGAATGAAACGGTGCCTCTCGCCATAGAGTTCCACCTCGTCAAAAATTTCGCGACGGTATGCTTTGAACCCGCAGTTGTGGTCATGAAGCTTCACACCCGTCAACCTGCTCACCAACCAGTTGAACACGCGGCTCGGCAAGACTTTGTGTAGCGGATCATGTCGAACCTGTTTCCACCCACTGACCACATCGAAACCTTCAGCCAATTTGTCAAGAAAACGCGGAATCTCCTGCGGATCGTCCTGCAAGTCAGCATCCATCGTAATCACGATTTCGCCTTTACAAATCTCGGCACCCGCCGAGAGTGCGGCAGCCTTGCCGAAATTACGACGAAAGCGGATCGCCTCGGTGCCAGCATGGTTCCGAACCAATTCCTGCATGACCGTCCATGTGCTGTCGGTTGACCCGTCATCGACAAATACGACTTGGGCTTGAATCTGATGATCGTTGCAGACGCTCAGGATCTGCGTGTGCAACTCCTCAATCGACTCAAACTCGTTAAGTGTTGGGATGATGAACGACACATGACGGGTTCGCTGTTGCACTTTTGCCTCTCCACGTGGATGAGAATGAGGGGTCGCGTTGCTTTGAGCAGCGGAACTGCCAGTCGTTGATTATGTAAATCCGTTGTCCCCACAGCAGCATGGCCGATTTTGTTGACCTGCTGAAGAGTACAGGCATCAGAGCCACACGGTCGGAAGTGACACAAAGGGCGGAAATCAGACACCCGATGCACACTCAAGGCGGGCCCCCATTATGCCCATCTGTCAGTCCCATGCCAGCGGCAACGTGAGTCAGGCAGGTTGATGTGGAGGGATAAGTTGGAGTTCGGACTGCAATTATCTTCGCCAACAGCCTCACTTTACTCGCTTCTCACCCCCAAACTCCGAGACGTCAATGACCAAACGGATTCTGCAAAATGGCAAATGACAACGTATTGAACACTCGCGACAGCATGTTCAGTCGTCTATAAACTGGCGTCCCAATCATCTGCGAAGCGTTGTTTTGACGCTGGCACCTCTCTCACAGACAAGTTGCTGTTGGTTCATGAACACTTCAGACTCACCTACCCCGCAACGCCGGTTCAATACCAGGCTGGGCTTGTTTTTATTCTTGGTCTATCTGACTCTGTACACCGGATTCGTGCTGATCAACGCCTTTGCTGCCGACAAGATGGAAACCATCGTTCTGGCAGGGCTTAACTTGGCAATCGTCTACGGCTTTGGACTGATTGTGTTTGCACTCGTACTGGCTCTGATTTACGGCCTGATGTGCCGCAGAGACCCAGCTGAAGATGTCGCGACAGAAGAAGCAGCCTCAGCACAGGGGGATTCCAAATGATTTACGATCCAGCACCACTCGCTATTTTTATCTTTCTCGGCTTCGTGTTCGGTACCGTTGGACTTAGCTTTTACCTCGGCCGAAAAGCAAAATCATCGGAAGGATATTTTGCAGCGCACGGCCAGATTCCATGGGCTGTCAATGGTGTCGCGTTTGCTGGCGACTACCTTTCTGCCGCATCGTTCCTTGGCATTTGCGGGATGATCGCCGCCTATGGTTACGATGGATTCCTGTACTCCATTGGATTCCTTGCTGGCTGGATTGTCGCTTTGTTTGTGATCGCGGAACCGATGAAGCGACTCGGTAAATTCACGTTTGCTGATGCTCTGGATGCAAAATTCAATTCACGAGGTATCAAAGGTGCTGCAGGCATCAGCACGCTGGTCGTCAGCATTTTTTATCTGATTCCACAGATGGTGGGTGCGGGCTCACTGATTCAGCCACTTCTTGGGCTCCCCCACTGGGTCGGCGTGGTGATGGTCGGTGTTGTGGTCATCATGATTGTCGTCACAGCAGGTATGGTTTCGACAACATGGGTCCAATTCCTCAAAGGATCACTGCTTGTCATCTTCAGCACCGTTTTGGTGGTCATGCTGCTGCAAAAAGGTTTGACAACCGACACAAGCAGTTTTGAAACTATCGGGCCATTAAGCGAACAAGAACTGAAACAGAAGACAATCGAAGGTCGAGAGGTAATTCCGCCCACAGGTGGCTGGCTAAGTGCTGCTGGCAAGGAACAGGAATTCATCCGATTCGTTCCCAAAGATGGCAGGGCGGGGTACGACATTTTCCACATCGATGATGTCCCGGGCTCAGACGAAAAGTTACTGAGACAGGCACAATCGGTCACCGGTTCAGGAGCATCAAAATTGATTGATGGTGCCCCCAATGGTCGTGAAAGTGGCGAACGAGAACTGCAACCGATCGGACACCTTTCCAAACTTCCTGGAGGAGAAACCTCAACAGGTCCACTCGGGCCCATTTCATTCTTCACGACGATTGGAGACAGTGAAGTGATCCTGTGGGGAAACACAACGATCACGAACCCCGAGGGTCCCAAGACGACGGTTTACTACCAGAAACCAACTGCAGGTAAACGTGTTCTGCGCCCCGGTGAACATCCAAAGTTTGCTGGTATCCGCGGTGAAAGCTTTGGTGACAGGCTGAACTTTCTTTCGCTGATGCTCGCATTGTTCTGCGGAACTGCCTCGCTTCCTCACATTCTGATTCGTTACTACACCGTCAAAGATGGTGCGGCGGCACGCAAGAGTACGATTGTCGGAATCGCGACGATCGGATTCTTTTACGTCCTGACGCTCTACCTTGGATTAGGAGCGATGACCAGCGGCGCGCTCGACCTGACAGACACCAACATGTCCGCGCCTCTACTGGCCAATAGCATTCGCCCTTGGCTCTTCGCGGTTATCTCAGCGATCGCGTTCACGACCGTTTTGGGTACTGTCAGCGGTCTGATCCTTGCCAGCAGTGGTGCAGTTGCACACGATCTGTTGATCGGTGTCATGGGCATCAAACTATCGGGAGAAGCTCAAGTCAAAGTCGCAAAACTTGCAGCAGTCGTTGTAGGTGGAATCGCGATCATTTTGGGTGTGCTCTTCAAAGAACTTAACGTGGGCTACCTCGTCGGCTGGGCATTTAGCGTTGCTGCCAGCGCAAACCTGCCTGCTCTAGTCATGCTTCTGTTCTGGAAAAAAACAACCAAGGAGGGCATCATTGCCAGTGTGCTGGTCGGAATGGTCAGCTCTCTGGGATGGATCCTTCTGTCCGCGGATACCTACAAATCGGTATACGGACTGGATCCCAACGATGCGATTGCCCCCTTCAGCCAACCAGGAATCATCACGATTCCTCTTGCTTTCATCAC
>CAXGRW010000066.1:0-13530 GCA_964012125.1 uncultured Rhodopirellula sp. | reverse complement strand
CACAGAAAACCGCGATCGAAGACTGGGACCCAAAGCACATGATTGCAATGCACCCGCCACAGTAAGAAATTGCAACCCGCATCTGACGGTGCAGATGCAATTCACAGCGTTCATCCTGCCCGCCAGCGATCCACTGCAGACTTTTCACATTCAGTCCATGGCAGTTTTCAGTCTGCCAGCGCTGAGAGAAATACAGATCCGTGGCCAATTTGAGACATTTTTTCTTTTTTATCTGTAACCTTCGAAAACGAATGGCACAGGAACAGGTAACGAAGGCCCTGTCCCACTGATCCGGATTCAATCGTATGAAAACAGCCCAAAGATTACTCACATTTGCCACCTTATGGCTGTTTTCGCCTACCATCATGGCAGCTGACGCATTTCGCCCTCTCGATACGCGAACCCGCTGCATCGTGCTATTCCGAGAATGCCTGGTCTTGATAGACAACAAGGACGTTAATGGAATTTTCAAGCTTGTCGCGGACGGTGGCGGCACGGACTTTAGAGTGACTCCTGACCCTGATTCTTTTCCCCCTACGTTGAAGGAAGAGATTCAGGATGTAAATCGATTCTTTAGTCGCAACTTCCGCAGCGCGTCATTACTGAACCGTGGATTCAACGAGATTCAATTCTCCGACCTAGTTACGGAAAAGAATGAGGCGTCGGTAACCAACGCGGCGAACAACCAGAAAACCGAAGCAAAGCTGCACTCAATCAAAATAAAAATCAGGATTGAGGATACAGACCGCGACGAAACGGTAAGACTACGCTTCCTTCAGACAGCAGACAAAATTTACTGGATACCCATTGGTTGGTAACCTTCAAGAAAAACCAAGTCAGCGTTTACAAGTGAATCGATCTGGCTGCTGGGACTCGGGTCGATAGCCAGCATTTCCCCGGTAACGCCGAACGATTCGCAATAGCCTTCGATCATCGGACCTTCCCTAGATCCGCTTCAATATCGTGAATGAATCCCCAAACTCATCCTGCCCAAAATGCGGAACCGCCATCGCTGCGGACGCTCCGCATGGCCTTTGCCCTAAGTGTGTCTTTAACGCAGTTGCCACAGAGACGGCCCCCTCTCCGCACTCAAGCGGTAAAACACCTGCGCCCACGGTGGAAGAGGTAGCCACCCACTTTCCAGAGCTGGACGTACTCGGATTGATCGGGGCGGGAGGGATGGGGGCGGTTTACAAAGCTCGCCAACCTAAGCTTGACCGTACGGTTGCGTTAAAAATTCTTTCCGCTGATCTGGCAAAAGACCCGGCCTTTGCTGAACGCTTCAACCGCGAAGGACGCATCCTTGCCCGCCTCAACCATCCACACATTGTCAGCGTGTTCGATTTTGGCAAGCAAGGGCCTTTCCTGTACCTGTTACTTGAGTACGTAGACGGGGTAAACCTGCGTGAGGCAATGCAAGCAGGGGAGTTCACAGCTGGAGACTCTCTAGCATTGGTCCAGGACATCTGCGCCGCTCTCAAATTTGCACACGACGAAGGGATTCTTCACCGCGACATCAAACCTGAAAACGTCTTGCTTGACTCTCGCGGTCGTGTAAAAATCGCCGACTTTGGCTTGGCGAAGCTCGTCGGCAAAGACGCCTCCGAGGATATCACTTTGACGCAGCAGGGTGCTGTCATGGGGACCCTGCACTACATGGCGCCGGAACAGCTGGAAACTCCTTTGGATGTCGATCAGCGGGCGGATATTTACTCGCTGGGGGTCGTGTTCTACGAACTGCTCACCGGTGAGTTACCTCTTGGCCGTTTCGCTCTTCCGTCCGGCAAGTCATTACTGGACCCTCGTATCGACGATGTCGTTCTTCGCGCCCTCGAAAGAAAGCGTGAGCAACGCTACCAGAATGTCGGTGAGGTCAAGACAGACGTCGAGGCCATCAGTCAGTCCAAAGCTGGCGGCTCTGCGTACCCCAGTGCCACGCTTAATGCGTCCTCCAATGCAGCTACCACACAGATAACCGAAACACCACCAAGAATGTCGAGGTCCGCCAAGCAAACGACAAGCTTTGCATGCGTCACTCTGTTGCTCAGCATCGCGACAGTATTTGCACTGGTCGCAGTCAATTCATTTTTTCCCAGGCAGGATGTGTTGCTGGTGTTGGTCCCGGGAGTGGGGGTACTCATGATGGCCGTGTCGGCCATAGTGACATTGTTTTTTGGTATTAGGACGCTAGGAGGTATGCGAAAACTAACTGTGGCTGCCGCTAGAAATATCGCCAACATCCCAGGGCAAGCACCAACAACGGCAAGGTTTGCCAATGCCTCATCGCTTGTAACAATCATCAGCTTGCTGCTGGGGGCTTTCGTCATGTTTGTGCTGATTACTTCCAATGCTCTCGTAGCTACGCAAGAGGACTACAAGAGTTTCTTATTGTGGGCAATCGCTGCAACCGGCACCCTGATTGTGCTCGCAACGGCGTTGCTAGGCTTCTTCTTCGGCATCATCGCGATGGGAGAGATCCACCGGTCAGGTGGTCGCAAGCTGGGATTCGGCACCGCCTTGTTCGGCACACTAGGCTGGCTCGCACTGGTTCCAATCGTCGGCTTGGGTATCATCATCTTCTTCCTCGTCTCATAGCTTCTCGCCTTTTAACTTCGGAACCGGAGCGATGGTCCAAATGGAAAGTCCGCATCCAAGGGAAGCTCATGAGCGACGCTGAACAGCAACAACCAACCCCACAAAGCAGCGGTTCGTTTCGCACCACTTGTTGGAGCGTGGTGGCCCGCGCTGGTGGCAACACCCCTGAATCACGGACTGCATTGAGCGATTTGTGCGAAGCTTATTGGACGCCTGTATTTCGATTCTTGCAGCGAGAAGGACGCAGTGAAGACGATAGTCGAGAACTCACTCAGGAGTTTTTCACCCGCCTCCTTTCCCGTGGCTGTATCGGGAAAGTTGACCCCGAGAAAGGGCGTTTCCGATCTTACCTTCTCGGTGCGTTAAAGCATTTCCTCGCCGAACGAAAACGAAACGAGAACCGTCAAAAACGCGGGGGCAATGCTGCCGTCTTTTCAATCGAATCCGGCGGAACAGACACCTCTCCTGGAATCCCGATTCAGGACCCAAACAATGCAAGCTCTGACGCGTGGTTTGACCGCCAGTGGGCACTCGAAGTGATGGATCGAGGACTCAAGACAGTACAGTCCGAGTGTGAACAAGCTGGTAAGGCAAAACTGTTCGATGTGATCAAGCCATGGCTTGTCGGTGACACTAGCAATCTCTCTCAGGCCGGTGCTAGTGTGGAACTTGGGATGAGCACCGGGGCAATCAAGGTTGCTATCCACCGTTTACGCAGCAGTTTTCGCAATGCCGTGCAAGCCGAAATAGCTCAAACCGTCACAGACTCCGACGACATCGCCGAAGAACTTCGGTACTTTGTCGAGGTCTTGTCCTAATCTCCAAAGGCTCACCAGACTCGAGGCAACTTTTCAAATCAACCCGGGATCAACTCAACAGAATTGGTTCAAAGTATTGCGAGATGCAACGACTCCGCAGCCGGACCGCAAACACAAAGCCCACAAATCAATTCACGGTTGGTAAGACACAACGATTGAATTTTCCGGCGAAATTTTTTACAACACGTTTTTGCCGCAAGCCGACTCCTTACACTTATCCTTCAATCACCATGAGCGACCAGTTTGCGCGGGGATGCAGTGAATCACTTTGTGGGGGAACACGACATTATCTCCCAGCCAACCGCTATCCCGCTTGGACTTGCTAAACAAGGTCACAGATGATTTATTCCATCCCGAGGCAGTTTGTTCTCTTTGCCTTTTTAGTAGTACTTACCAACACTGCAGCACTTTGTGGCCAGGAATGGGAGACAAACAAAAGTTTCCATGCGGCAGAAGCTCACCAAGCTGCCGCTGCAGATCAGCAATTTCTGTATGCCGTTACCAATAATGAGATCGCCAAGTACGATCGCCAGTCGAACAAACTCACTGAGAAGAGCAAGGGTAAGGCGTATCACCTCAACAGTGGCTTCTTCTGGAAAGGAGACCTGTATTGCGCACACTCGGACACGACCTTTTACTACAAAGACTTCCCCAACGGTAAAGACAAGTCCGAGCGCAGCCAGATCAAGATGCTCGATGTTGCGACCATGAAGCTGACGACATTTAAAGATTTTGGAGACCGTGGCGGGAGCCTTACCTGGGCGGTTTTTCACAATGATCGTTGGTGGTGCAATTTTGCACGTTATCGAGATGGAAATAGAAAAACGTTTCTCGCAAAATATATTGTTGAACCCGACGGCGATTGGCGCGAGCAAGCGAGGTGGGTTTATCCCGATTACGTTCTGGACCAGCTCGGTACAAACAGTATCTCAGGTGGAGTGTGGCGAGAGGACGAACTGCTTGTCACCGGTCATGACGAGGCCGTGCTCTACCGCCTGCAACTTCCCGACGCAGGGAACAAACTTGTTTGTCTGGGCGAGTACAAAGTGCCATTTACAGGACAGGGGATTGCCTTGGACCCTAAAACCGGTGGGATGGTCGGCATTATCCGCGCCCGTGGACTCTCAAGACTGAGAGTTGGAAATCAGATGGTGGTCGCGTTGCCTCCGCGACTCTCGAATAGCAAAAAACAAGGCGGACAAGCATCGTCAGATCAGGGTGCCAAGAAGCTGAACAACAAGAAATAGCATCCCATACCCACGATGAGTGCAAGCGATCATCACCCGCGACGTTTTTGACTTGCCTCTGACTTCAATCTGCTTCCTCGTTACTCAACTTTCGGCTTTGGCGACTCCGTATCCTTACTTTCCAAGTCAATTGATTTTTCAATGTCGCCCTGAAAGATCTTCTGAAACTCTTCGGCCGACAACTTACCGCCCGGATAGAGCACAGAATCGCTGTAGGATCCGCCGGTCCAGCGAAGATTGCGAAGCTTTCGCTTACTGGGCCATGTTCCCCCACTCAGAATTGTCGCAGGTTGAACGGGTAGTCTGTGCAAGCCCGCCACGATGCCTAATTCAGTTATTCCTTGCCAGCTTGTTGGATTCGCGAGACTCCCGCGTTTACGAGGCTTCAGATCGGAAAGATCGATCGTGACCGTCTGCCAATCATCGGTTTTGAGCAGCGGTTTTACACAAAAGTATTCACCTGCATCGGGGCCAGAATAGGCACGCCACTGATTGACGCTAAACGTCATCAGGAAGTTGCCCCCCTGCGGGTCTTTAACATCAATAGCCAGTGTCGCACCGTCAGGTCCTCGCCATTTTGGATCCGTGAGCTTGCGAGTGCCAGCCTGAGCATGTTCTGTATTATCCCAACCAATCCGGAACCAGTCTTCCCAGTCATCTTCATCGCTCAACCTCTTCTGAATCATTCGTTCGGGGCGATCTGCCTTCTTCACGCCCGCAGCCTTGAGCGCGGGCGGATCAAAAACCTTTTCCCAACTACTGACTAGAAATGTAGGAGGTGAGTTACCTAAGTGTGGTGGTCCAACCAAGGGACGGGGTTGCGGGTATTCAACATTGGCCATCACAAACAAAGGCATTGCGGGGCTCATCACCGGAAGATGCGCTTGCCAAACATCACCATTTCGGCCGGTCACGGCGCGTCGCCAAAAACGAGTCAGCGAATGTGGATTGATGCTGTAATAAATCTGCACCCGTTTAACCTGATCAACGGAAGCAGGCTTTACGGTTGCGATGGGTATGCCGATCGAAGTTTTCAGTTGAACCTCTAATTCAGGCGTTGCTGGAAAGTCAGACTCGCCCTTGAGAAACGCGTTGAAGAAATGTGTACGACAAAAATAGGACTCCACGACGTGGCGGTGGTTCAGATGTGGTGACACGCTGAAATGCACCAAGGAACGATCAGGAATGACCTGCCAGTTATGGTTCAGATCATCATAAATGCAGTTAAAATCGTTAAGGGGACTTTGACCAAGAATTGGAAACTTGAGATTTCCGAGCGAGGCAGTCGAGTCGATTGTTTTTGAGTACAACTTGTCTCCGACCCTTCGATCCAGAGAAGAGCCGGGACGAGAAATGTTCTTGGCCTGTGATATGCCAGCACCTCCACAAGAAGGCACAGCAGCTTTGATCCGGGAATCAAGCCCAGCCACCTGTCCGCTGATGGTTCCTCCCATGGAGTGTCCGTAAACACCAAGACTTTCCGCATCGACCACCGCTTGCTGCTCGAGAAACGTCAACCCCCGCCGCGTGGCCATGGTCAAAATGAACCAGTTGTTGTTACGCGGGCTGTAGACGCTTTCGGCAGTTTTGTCATCCGGTGTGAGACGGAAATAGTGACTGACATGGTTTTGAGTTGGATCAATGGCGGCCCAGTCGGTTCCCGGGTCACCGGGCTTCTGATCCGCCAGCTCACGACCACCCCAGTTGAGGGAAATGCAGGCAAAACCATTGGCCGCGTCAACGGTCACTGAATTTCTGTCGGCCCGCTGTCCGCCACCGTGCACCTGCACCAGTCCGGGCACTTTTTCCTTTGCATCTGCCGGATAAGCATAGTATGCGGAAATCCTGCTAGCCTTTCCTTTGAAGGTTCCAACAGTGAACGTCAGCATCTGCACCGTCACTGCCTTGCCCTGATAGATCTCGTTCCACTCGTGGATCACCTTTACATCCAACGGATCGACACGCGGGTCGTAACCTGCCCACAACTCATCGACACTTTGGGGTACTTTCCCATCGATGACCGTAGTCAAAGAGTCGTCGGCACAAACAACTGTGCCTAGCATGCACAACAAAGCGACCGTCAGGCTCAGCTTCATATTCATCTTGCTTTGGTTTAACCTAGTCAACGTTACTCGTCGGAGATAATTCCAGTGCGCAACCTAGGGTGGACGCACGAACAACTCTCATGATCATCGTTCATTGAAAAAAGAGAGCAACAAGAGTGTTTACAATAAAAGGCACTAAAACATCACCCGCCTCGTGGGGTTAAGATGAACACATGCAGTTTTCGAGGCGAGCAAAGAGAACTGCACTAGCAGTCTTTTACCTTTGCCTTGTCGCTTCACTGCTCACCAATCGAAACCGGCCGACGCTTCTTTAGCCGCCCGTAGCGATTCTCGCCGATCATCCAGACTTGGATCGTGCACGCTTCGGCAATGAGGTCTGCAGGAACAACGACATACCCCTTACGCCGATCCTCTTCGGTAATGAACACATTCCGGTGGGCGTAGCCATTATGGCCGTTGTTCAGGTGGGCGATGATCGGCTTCATGTTGTCAGAACTGAACCGAAGCACCCACGATTCCCCCAAGGGCACAGGTTTGTCCGGCGTGGTGAAGTCGAGGTCACAAACTGCGAATTCACAGGCTGCACTCAACGAACCGTTTTTCATGACACAATGCGCCGTGTAGTCACCACACCGCGAAAACACTCGTTCCACCACTCCCGCCCCTGACAACGGAATCTTCTCCACAACTGTGTCACCCCGCAGGATCACAAGCGTCTCAACCCCCTTTGCGTCACGGTCCATGACATTGAATTTCACCGACTGCCCCTTGAAATAGGGAACCCAATCGCCCCGATCAAGCAGCAGGACTCGGTTGATCTTTGGGGTCGCGGAGTCCTCTCCATAGTTGGGAAACAAAAAGGAATCCGCTCGATTTTCGCCTCGCCAGGCATCAAGATCGGTGATGCGATACAACCTCCGATTTCGGGCATTCAGGTGAGCGTTGAATGCAGCAACACTGCGGTTGGTATTGCGAGTCGTCTGCGGACTACTTTCCTCAATCCGGACGTGTGTCACGCTCCCGCTGCTATCACGTGTAATTTCTGTGACCAATTCGATGTGCGATCCGCCAGTCTTGGACGCAGGCGGCGTGAAAATGACATCGCCTACCAGCGCTGCCTGAGCCGACTGCGAATCTACCTCAACGATTCCTTCTCGGTGCTCCGGCCCATGAAGGCGGCTGACATACCAGATGCCACACTGCAGAGCGTAACTGGTGTACGAAGAGCATACCTTGCCGTAATAACACTCAGCATTTTTGACCTTCCCTTTTAGGGTCTCGGTGTAGAGCACACTCTTCGGATTTTCGACAGCGGCGAGGAACGTCTTTAAAAAGATGTCAAATCCGATGTAACGACCTTCGGCTTTGACACTGGAATAGGGAACTCCTGTGTATTCCGCGCCCATCTCGAATTGACCACCCCGGCGCGGCATTCCATCAGCAACAGGCGTCCAGTTCACACGCGACATGATCTGAGCGTACTGCACAGCTTGCTTCTGCCACGACACAGGCTTTGAGTCGTGCCGATCCTCACCTCGTGCCAGACCAGTCAACACAAATACAATCGCCAGCAACTTCATCCCCCCAGCGAAAAAGAATCGTCGTGTGCCCATCATGGCTTGGCCTTCAAAATAAATCGAGGAAATGCTTTAAATCACGCGCAGCCATCGTCTGTTACTGCGTCAACCACTGGGACGCAACAGAAACGGGGGCAGCGTAGCAGCCATCCATCATACCCCAGTAGAGTACGCTTTCATTCACGGGTGTTATGGCACCCTCTCATCTGACACAAACACGCAGCATCAGCTGTAAAAAGCAAATCAACATATTGCCCGAGGTAGCGTACGATCGTGGCTGAACAGGGTCTGCGAGACAGAGTTTTGAAGCTCATTGCAACATCACTCAAAAGCGGGACAATTCCACCTCTTATTCAGCACGAGAGAATCTTACGCTCATGATAAGATTTCGTGGATTACGTGTCCGTGAACATCGGTCAAACGCCGATCGAGGCCGTTGTGCCGAAACGTCAGCCGCTCATGCTCTAAACCTAGCAAGTGCAGGATTGTTGCATTCAGATCGTGAACGGATGAAACATTCTCAACTGCTTTGAACCCAAGTTCGTCCGTGGCTCCGTAACTGACTCCGGGCTTGATCCCTGCTCCACCGAGCCACGCAGTGAAGCCGAATGGATTGTGATCTCGGCCTTGCGCTCCCTTTTGAAACATTGGCATGCGTCCAAATTCCGTGCACCAGACAACCAAGGTGTCTTTAAGTAACCCTCTCTGTTTCAAGTCTTTGAACAGCGCCGCCGATGGCTGGTCCATGATCTCACCATGAATGTCATACTGTTCTTTCAGCTTTGAATGTCCATCCCAGTTGAGTTTGCCCCCGCTAGCGTAGGCACCGTTGAACAGCTGCACGACACGCACCCCCTTTTCAATCAGCCGCCTTGCCAAAATACAATTCCGTGCGTACCCCGCTTTAATCTTGTTGGGTGAATCAGCACCGTAGGCAGCCAAAGTCGCCGGCGTCTCTGTTTTCAAATCGCTTATCTCTGGCACCGACAATTGCATTCGTGCCGCCAGTTCATAACTGGCAATCCTTGCAGCGAGCGAATCATCGCCGGGATGCTGTTTCAGATGTTCACGATTCAGTTTTTTCAGTAATTCCCTTGCAGCTAGATCCTTTGCACCGGCAAAAACCTTGGGAGGCGTCAAGTTTTGGATCGGATTTGAGGAACTGAAGGGAGTACCTTGAAAGACGGCTGGAAGAAATCCCGGCCCCCAATTATTGACACTCGCCTGAGGCACCCCGCGTGGGTCAGGAATCGCAACAAACGCTGGCAAGTTCTGATTCTCTGATCCGAGTGCATAAGTCACCCACGATCCTAAACTTGGAAAACCATCGAGTACAAATCCTGTTGAAAGAAAATTCTCTGCCGGACCATGAGTGTTCGACTTGTTCGTCAACGTGTGTACGAAGGAAATATCATCAACGATACCTCCCAGATGGGGAACCATGTCGGAGACCATTTTCCCCGTTTCGCCATAAGGCCGAAACTTGTACTGCGGCCTGGCAAGGTTTCCTGAGGGCCCTTGGAAGGTGACCGCAGGGCCTCCCTTCAAAGGCGTTCCGTCCCGCTTGATCAGTTCTGGTTTATAGTCAAAGGTCTCAAGTTGACTGCATGCCCCGGCACAAAAAATGACCAGAACATTTTTGGCTTTCGGCTGGTTGTGCGGTGGCCTCGGAGCATGAGGATTTTTGGCGTCGATTTGTGGCGCCGCCAAAAGCCGATCCTGTTCCAGTAAGTTTGCCAGAGCGATCGATCCGGCAGCCGTTCCTGTCTTTCCCAAAAAATCTCGGCGAGAAAGAAAATGCCGCCCCACAGTACTCAGAATTTTTGATGAGTTTCGATTCACGTAATCATATCCTAAGGCAACTGCAGAAATTCATTGGAATTGAACAGCACTCGTGCCAATGTCGGCAAGCCATGTTCTTCAACGACCTGCACTGCAAGCTGAAGTTCTGTTGCACTCGGTTCCCTCTGAAAAATGCGTCGATAAGCATTGACGACATCATCATTCACTGTGGTGCCACCCTTGTGAACCCAATCCGAGAATTGAACAGCAGCTTCGGCGACAAATTCACTGTTAAACAAATTCAACGCTTGAATGGCAGTGGTTGACCGACTTCGCACTGGGGCTGGCTGTCCGGCATCGGGGCAGTCAAAGGCACCAAATATTGGAACCGGCTCCATCCTAATCTTGTGGGCATAAACCATGCGACGAAGCCCTTTCTCCTCAAACTTCTGTACCGGCGGAAAGCCACTTAGTCCTCCACGCGACTTGAAAAAGTCAAATCCCGGACCACCCATTTTGTAATTAAGTTGCCCACTGACTTGCAGCAGCGTGTCCCTAATCACTTCCGCCTCAATGCGTCTCGCGGGATAACGCCACAGCAAACGGCAGTCCGCATCGACTTCTTTGGCATTCACATCGATTCGATTCGATTGCTGCCACGTTCTCGATGACAGAATTCGCTTGTGTAGATGCTTCAATGACCAATCATTCTCCATCAGATCGTTCGCCAACCAATCCAACAATTGAGGGTGAGACGGCGGGGTCCCATTCAAGCCAAAATCACTTGACGTTTCTACGAGCCCAATTCCAAAATGAAATTGCCAAACACGATTCACAATCACACGGGCGGTGAGCGGATTGGACTTTTCAGTCAACCAATGAGCCAGTGTCTCGCGTCGTTTGCTCTCTGTTCCACCTTCCAGCGAGTCGACCGAGCCAAATATCGTGGGTACTCGAGGCTTGACGATATCAGTCGGCTGCTCGGGGTCTCCACGTAAAAGCAAATGCGTTTGGTCGGGTTCTGAGAAAATCCCAGCATACGCCAGCTCTTTCTTTTCCAGCGCAGCTCGCTTTGCTTCCAACTTCTTTAATTTTTGCACGGCCTCTTCAACGCGATGCTTCGCACCACCCGCTGCATTACGCAACTGCGTGGAAGCGGCGTCAAATTTTGTCCCAAATGGCAGTCGGTCACTGGACCCTGCGACCGTCTTCCAGTTCCCCTCGTCTTCTTCTACTTCGATTTTATACTGCACAGGTAAACGATCCTTGAAGCTTCCTGTCCGGTCTCGCCCCCACACGATTCGATCGATCACTACCGGGTGATCGAATTCCAGCTGGACCCAGCCTTTCCCCCTCTCGCTCGATATCCAGCTCCGATCGTTACTTGTCCGCCCATCATTCACGTGCTTTAGCTGATGCTTACCAGTATCAGAGTAATTACCAGACGAAGTCGCGACGACTCCAAGCGAGGCGAGTGCAATGTTCTCGGTTGTCCCAGCTGCAAACACCTCAAGCTCATCAATACAGGGCTCGTAACGGTTGCCGTTTGTTGTTGCAAGAGACGTGAACCGAACCCGGCTCGTTTTGATCGGCTCAAAACGCTCAGTGTTCATCCGAAAATTAACGGGTGTCCGAAGTTTCGGCGTCACGTCCGATTCTTCTGTTTCCTGCAGCACTAAAACATCTGCTGTGACTCCTGCCCCAGTCTCTCCCCCACGCAGCACAAGTCGGCTGCTCTTGTTCAGCTGGTGTTGTCCGACATGAAGCAGCCCACTCCACAGTGGAACACGTTCGGTTTCACCTTGCGATTGACCTCGAACAAAATATTGGTCAATCGTTGCAATTTCTTTCTGATCCTCTGTCGTATCAAGCTTGCCATCCAGATCGAGAATAAATCGCGCGTCCCGCGTATGCACTCCGCTTCCATGGGCGCCCCACGAAATCCACAAATTGAATTTTCCTTCAACCTCCGGATTGAATGACATGACATTTTGTCCGGGTACGTTATTCCACCACGTGTACCCTCGGCTGAAATTTGGCAAACGATTGATGGAACCGACGTCATCGGCGTATCCTCGCTTTGCACCAGAAGGATTTTTGCCGGGACCATTTGATTTCACAAAGTGAGTGGTCTGTTCCTCATCTGCTTCGTCGATAAAGAGAGTCCGGCTGGCGAGTGCAACCGGCTCATGTTTCGAGACCATTGCTTTGACTTGCTCGATTTCCGGCAAGACGGCGCGCAAGCGGGACTGTCGACTTTCAAAATCCTTCCCTCTAACCTCGCGGTCGCCGTAACGAACCCCCGCAAAGAAAGATTGCATGGAATAGTAGTCTTCCTGGGTGAGTGGATCGAATTTGTGATCGTGGCAACGCGCACAACCCAGCGTGAGTCCGAGAAACGTTGCACTTGTACCGACAACGATCTCATCTAACGAATCCTGACGCGCGAGCCGTTTCGATGCATCGTCTTTTCCAATCTGACCGGGCAGCAATACAGCCGCGGCGACCAAAAAACCGGTCGCTACGTCTTCTCCATAAATGTCACCCGCGATTTGCTCTCTGACAAATTGATCATATGGCTTGTCTTGATTGAATGCCCGTATGACGTAATCGCGATATGGCCACGCATTGGGACGTGCCGTGTTGACTTCAAACCCATGCGTGTCCGCATACCGCACAATGTCCAACCAATACTGCCCCAAACGCTCCCCATACCGCTCACTGCCCAATACCCGATCAACAGCCTGATCAAATATTTTGGGGTTGGCTTCCAATGCAGCAACTTCCTGACCCGAAGGAAGTAGCCCATGCATACTCAAATACAGTCGTCGCAACAGAGTTTTGGGGTCAGCTTTGGATGCCAGCTTCAATCCCGCCTGACGCAATTTCCGCTCAACAAAGAAGTCAACGGGATGAACATCACTTGCGAGGCTCACCCCGCGAATTTCCTGAAAGGCCCAATGGTCACGGGGATCCAACTGCGGGATTTCGTTAGCCGGGCTCTTTGCCCCTGAATCAACCCACTGCCTCAGCATATCGACTTGCTTCCGGGTAAGACGCTCGCCCTCAGGTGGCATGCGCTCAAGTTCATCTGTGGATGACACACGTTCCAACAACAGACTTTTCGCAGCGTTGCCTGGCATGACGGCAGGCCCCGAGTCTCCTCCCATCTTCAACAGCTGACCTGCGTCAACACGCAGACCGGACTCCTGCTTCAAGGGACCATGACAGGCCCAGCATTTCGTTTTAAGCAGCGGCTTTACATCACGTTCGTAATCCACCTCAGCCCACACAACCGTCGGCACTAGCAAGATAACGATGAGCGATATGCGTACGGTCGGCATGCTGTAAATTCAGGCGAGCAGCTTACGAGGTGGGGAACTCAAGAATTGGGAATCCTGTCCTTCTAGCATAATCGAAATCCCGACACGCTGCCCCACCTGCT
>CAXGRW010000065.1:0-13596 GCA_964012125.1 uncultured Rhodopirellula sp. | reverse complement strand
CTGACAGATCCCCAGCGGCAGTGATTTGACCCGAAACATAACTATGCACGGTCGGATTGGAAGTTGTTTCTGCAGTCGCAGCACCCACCGCAGCAGTGCTCGCTACCGCAACCCCTGTCGACTTGGCGTCGGCATCGGTGTTTGAAAATGCATGGATGCTGATTGATCCCGATATTGCCGAAGCGGAGCCAAGCTTCGCTCTACTTCCAGATGCATCATCGACGAAAGCGGTAACGCTTGGATTACTGGTTGCTTTTGCCACCGACCCCGCACCCGCCACCCCACCAACACCGCCAAATCCTCCAGCCAACGCCAGCGAGTCACTTTTAGTTGTAGACGTATCATTCGCTTCAATGCTGATTGATCCTGCACTTTGAATGTTGCCAGCAACATAAGCACTTGTGGCGGCCGTGATTGAGGACTCTGTCAACGCTACTCCCACTGCAGCAGAAACGCCACCGGCTGATACCGCGATGCCAAGCACCTCGGATTCGGCCGCACGTGTTGAGGTGCTGGTAATCGTTACTGAATTCCCAAATGCAGAAAGCGTTGCGTCTCGCCCCACATAAGCCTTGCTACTTCCTGATATTGCTGAATCAGCAGTAGCCCCGGCTCCGGCTCCCGCACCACCACCCGCCGCAACCGAAGTTGCAAGTGAATAGCTGTGAACAACAGGAGTGGAGACGCTCGTAATTTGAACGGCCTGTGTCGACTGCACCGTTCCATTTAGGAAACTCGCAACAGTGTTGGTAACATCGCTGTCAACGAGTGTGACACCAATAGAAGCTCCGGCCGTGGCAGCACCAACAGAGACTGTCCCGGCATCAGTATCCACATCCACATTGTCCGTGGCAGAAACTTCCAGACCGCCGACCTTCGCAGATCCCCCAGAAATAGACGCCTCAATCACGTTGGAAATGTTCGTATTGACACCGGCACCTCCACCCGAAAGCGAGACAGATCCGATCGAAAAAGAGCCCGCAACCGAAACGGCGATCGCTTCAGAATCAATTTCAGCCGTTGACCTGGCCGTCACTGACAACTTTCCGCTGTAACCGGTTTCAGCATCATTACCAAGTTGCGCAGCATTCGTATACGCCTTGACCTCATTCTCGATTGTGTTCTCAGCTTCCACAAACGAGATCGAGATGCTTGCTGATGCACTAGAACCACCTGAAATGGAAAGACTGGCTCCGACCGCAATTGAGTCGGTTGACGCATCATCTACCACCGCGATGCTGATCGTCCCATCGGAGTGTACGCTGGAGTTATCGACGTAAGCGAGAATCTCATTATCAATGCGGTTTCTTGAAATCGCACCGCCTACCGCCAAAGCGCCACCACCAGCCCCTCCCCCTCCCCCTGCAGCGGCCCCACCAAATGTGACTGCCTTTACATCACTACTCGAATCTGCGGATACCGAAACAGGGTTGATCGCATTAACGTTGCTCGCATTGACGATTTTCGCGATTACTTGGTTAGAAATGAGGTTGGACGAGTCGGAAACCCCCACGGCACCCGCAATACCACCCCCACTTCCTCCCGCACCACCGACACCAACACCCCCAGCCCAAGATTCAATTGAAGCTTTATCATCCGTGTCGAGCGTAACTGATGCCGCTGAATCGACAGTCGAATTATCGACTGAAGACTCGATAACATTGTCAATCTTGTTTTGAGAGCCTGAACCAGCACCCGAAAGAGCAACCCCTCCGGAAGATCCACCGGCACCTCCAGCAGCAAAACCGATCGCCACAGACAAAATATCCGATTCGCTGTCTGCTCTCAAAACCACATTTCCGGCAGAAGTGACTCTGGAGCCGGTAATTGTAGATTTAACCGTGTTCGAAATCTTATTGATGGCGATGGATGCACCAACCTGAACAGCAGCAGCACCATTGCCGCCACCAGCCCCCGCTACCGCACCGGCACCAGAAATAGCATCAATCTTGGTCTCGTCAATCGCCGTCAAATTGACGGCTCCACCAGCAGTGGTGGTAACAGTGCTTGAGCTCGAAACTGACGCTTCCACTGTATTGTCAACTTTATTAACGGTACCAGCACCGGCGAGTGATATTGCAGCTGCACCGCTAGATGAGCCCGCACCGGTCCCCGCAAATCCTATCGCGACCGCGAACACTTCCGTAGTTTGTCTTGCCTTGATGTCAACTTTTCCGGCGGCCTGCACAGTTGAGCTATCAATGTTCGCCTTGATCGTGTTGTCAACATCATTTATCACGACGGAAGCCCCTGCGGCCAAGGCAACCGAACCATTAGCGCCAGCTGCTCCCCCAGCTGTTGCACCTCCACCTAATACGAAGAGCTTCGAAGTATCGCGGGCATCTAAAGTCACGTTTCCAGTAACTGTTACGTTACTGTTATCACTGATTTTTGCGGTGATTGTATTTTCAATATCATTCAAGACGACCGAACCTGCAGCAGAAAATTGCAGCGCAGTACCAGATCCACCAGAGCCACCGCCCGCAACACCGACAGCATAGGCACGCACGTCACTGGCTTCTTCAGAGCTAAGATCCACCGAGGAAGCGTTGCTCACCGTTGATCGATCAATATGGGCAGCCACATTGGTCGTTACTGAATTAGCGGCAAAACTCGCACCAACCTGCAGAGCTGTGGCAGTCCCAGATCCGAATGAGAGAGAAATGGAGGCGGCGCCGGCGACAGCGTCAATGTCAGATTCGTCTTTGGAACGAATTGCAATCGCCCCACCACCTAGAACAGTGACCGTGCTACCACTCAAGATCCCAGATTGCACATTGGAAACGATTTCGTTGATGGAACCAGAACCGGCTGCGGAGAAAGCAACACCACCGCCGGAGCTAAAGTTACCCGCCACGGCGAAACCTATGGTAACCGTGAAAATCTTGGATGACTGGTTTGCGTTAAGCGTTAGGTTGGAGGACTTCAAGGCGGTGCCCACTGTCAAAGTGGCACCACCGTCAACTAGAGCATCTACTGAACAACTGATTTCGTTCAACGCGATCGAGGCTCCGCCCGCACCGCCTGCTCCAGCGATTGCACCCACTGTAGAGGTGTTCGTCGCGATGACCCCAACATTACCTGTTGAAACAACGCTAGATCCATTGGTGATGCTGCTATTGACGTTCTGGTTCACAAGGTCATTGATTGTCACCGCACCGGCGATTGATAGCGAATTGGTAGCGCTAATTGCAATCGCTGCCGTTGCTGCGAGCGATTCGATCAACTGTTTGCCGTTTGAACCTAGATACAGTCCGTCAACGTAAAGGTTGGAATTGTCGATCGTAGCGTGCACAGCATGATCGGTGCGGCTTCCAATCGCGTTATAAGCGGTTGCCACACCAAAACCAAGTGAAGGTCCCGCACCTGAAAACGCGACCGAAACAGCTCCCGAGATGGAGCGGATGGATGCATTGTCGTGGGCTGTGACTCGAGTGATCCCGGCAGAGTTGCCATCAGACCCCAGATTGCTACCAACAACCTTCGCTTCGGTCATATTGTCAACAAAATTGACCGAGGCTGTTCCGGTGATTGCGCCCGAGGCTTTTAGTGACTGAGACACACCGATAGCAGCACTGACAGTTTGGATGGTGCTGTCATTATCTGCAGTGACTGTTAAAGCCGATAGATAGTCGAGCGTGCTATTCGCAATATGAGCTTTCGTGTCATTATCTACCTCATTCCATGCAAACCCGAAACCAAAGCCGCCACTACCCTTAACAGAGCCCAATGCAACCGAGGCCGCACCGGCAATCGAAAAGACGTCAGCCTCGTTGTATGCCTTGACAACGTGGCCGGTTGGATTAAAGGAATGTTCGTTGCCCGTCATCTTTGTTGGGTCAAGGGTGATCGCCACCCCACGTGCGGCTTCCGATTCAGAGCCCGCTAAGCGGAAGACATTGTTGCTACTGGTTTGCATCGCGTAGTAAAGTCGCCCGTGAACAAGCCCACCAATACTATCCCCACCACCGTTGTCATACATCAAAGCTTGTCTCGACTGGAATCCGTGAGGTGATCCGTTGTCGACATTGGTCTTGGCTTCAATCTGTGCTATTTCAAGTGCGACATCGTCCACAGGATCAAATTCAACGATCTGGTACGAATCTGCTGACTCTGTCTGATGGACAAGCGTGTGGGTTTCACCAGCGGCATTGGTGAAATCCAATGTGATAGGACTACCCGAGACCGAGTTGGCCAATTTCAACTTCTTATCGTTGGCAGTTGTTCTCACGTAGTAGGTGTTACCACTTACGAGCCCTCCTAATGCAGTACCCCCATTCACTTCATAAACAACTTCAGTTCCATCAGTGAATCCGTGGTTCGTTTCCAATGTGATGGTATCTGTTGAACTAGAAGTTGCAGCGTCGTAAAGTCGGTGCCCACTAACCGACGAACCTGGAGCACTGATTGGAACAATATTGGACCCGGCTGCGTCGGTTGCTAGCTGGATTCGTCTCGGATCGATTGCATCTGTCACCACGTAATAGGTCGTGGTGGTGTTCACCCCAGGCAAATTCGCATTACCACCATTTGCGTAGCGAACAGCCTGACCATTGTCCCATTGAACAGCCTTACTGAGCGTGATTGAGTCAATGGAGTCATCAGAGTTAATTTGGCTTTTGCTAGAGACTTTAGCTGGTGAAAGTCCGTTTGCTAAAGTAAGAGTCCCAGATACATGATCAATCGAACTTATCGTTTCACTAGTCAGACTGTTATGGGAGAATGATCCAGCCAAGCTTACGCTGGCGTTACCCCCAGTTCCCGTGGCACCGGAACCACCAGCTGTAATCGAAAAAAGCCAAGTATCATTTTTTGCATCAACAGCCAACTTTCCGGCTTCAAGCTGCAGCTTTTTCGTGTTACCCAAGAAACGTCCAGCACCGTCAATGTAAGCTTTGGTGCTGCCTGTAATTTCATTCCAACCCGCGGCACCTGCCAAACCCACCGAGTTTTTTGACCCGCTAGTGGTAGCAAAGGCAACAGCCCCACCAATCGCATAAAGCTTAGTCTCATTTAAAGCTAGGATTTCAACAGTGTCGTCAGCATTCAAGACGCCAGCATCGTAAACAATTGCTTGCACATGATCATCGAATACATTACTGGAAACGTTTCCTGAAAGCCCTATCGCCGACGTTGGCGCCGACGCAGCAGGGTTTTTTGAGCCGGTTGTTCCTGTCTTGCTCTCAGTGACGGGTTGCGGTTTTCCGTCTGCTACAGCTGCAGCAACGGAAAACACTCCATTCCAACCAGTAGCCTTTGCGTCAACTTTGACGGATCCCGTCACGTCGATAGAAGTATCGGTTTCTGGAATGACCCCAGGATTTGCCTGATTGAAACTACCGGACATTGGGTTGATGTTTCCGATGACGGCATAGACATCGCGGTCGACATCATTGATACCCACCGTAATCCCGAAGCCTAAACTTTTCCCTTTCGCAACACCTCCCAGCCAGCTAACTCCTGTCTTTAGATTGCCCGCATAAACAGTAACGTCCTTACCCGAGACAGTAACGCCATCAGCAATACGAGCAGTGCTCTTGCTGTTGTGATCGACATACGAGAAGCTCCCGCCGATACCAAAACTATCAGATGCTTTCGCCCCCGCTTGGGTAAACGTAAACGTAAACACGGCCTCTTCGGCCTTGAGGTTGAATCCACCTGCTCCACCTGAGTGTATTTCTGCATCAGTCTCGACGAGGGCTTCTGTCTCATTGTTGAGGAAAAACAACTGAAATGCTCCCCCCATGCCACTCTTGCCGTCAGCACCAAAAAACTTGTGATCCGGGCTGGTGCCACCACCACCAAGGTCTAGTTCGAACGTCCCAAGCGAGAAATCAAAGACGCCCGTGAGGTGAACCATCTGAAGGTAGTTGGTAGCTTCCACCGAGACCGTCTGATTACCAAGATCCCCACCCCCGCGATACCGCCATGTTGTATCTTGATTGACTTTGGCATTTGAACGTACGTACGCATTGGCATCATTGTTGAGCACAAGCAGATTCACCGACCCCGCAATTCCAACGTCACCTTGCGCAGTACTTCTGGACCACGTATTTAGCAATTTGGATTTCAACCCAAGCGTTCCGTCAAAGTAGTCATTGAGTGCATCCAGGGTGCCACTGTTCCGTTCGGTGCCACCAGTTTCTCCAGCACGCATGAAATCGCTGAACTCACCCGCACTCATTGGTATGTACTCATCGGGTCGGGCACGAAATGGATATTTCACTTCCGCAATAACTCGTGTTGCCCGATCTGCATCCAGCTCGGCGTTGGTTTCTACGACTGCTTCCGTGTCGTTGTTGACCAGTCCTGCTGTCACGGCTGTACTACCCGCAATGCCAGCAGCAGGACTCTTACTGGGCTCAACATCACTATCGGCGTTGAGCTGAATTTCTTGGTCGATGGTTGAAACAATCTCTAAATCTTCACCAGATTTAAGAACCGCCGAGGATGCGACCGTTGCCTTTGCATCATTGTCAACAAAGACAAATGCCAACGCCCCGGAAAGCGCCAAAGCACCTCCGCTTCCGGAAGCCGCTCCCCCGGCACTCGTTCTCTCTTCCGCCTTGGCTTTCTTGTTTACGAGCTTGTTAAAGATTGTCTCTGCCGCGCTTTTGGCCGCTTGTCCAGCACCAGTTGCGATGTCACCGTAGGAGGCTTGGCCGTCTGGCTCTGGCGATGATTCCGCAACTGCAACATTGTCAGATTCAAGAGTAGCCAGGACACCAATGCCAGCGGTTAACCCCGAATCTAAAACATGGGTTGCATTAAATGTGTGGCTTTTACCCGTGGCTACACTAGGATCGAGCTCAAGACTAACCCCCGCTCTTGCCTTATTCTCGGTCTCGGCTAATTGGACTGTCTGTTTATCGACAAACCGATTGTCCCCGTCCAAATTCACTTCGCCAGTAGCGGCTACGATGTAGTAGACCGAACCATCAGACAAACCACCAATCGGCTTTCCAGCCCCGGAACGGTAAATAACAGCCTGTCCAAGTTCAAAGGTGGATCCTACAAGACTGCCGCTCTGGGACGCATCATTGGAATTATCAAGTAAGATCGTTCCCTTCTCTCCATCGACCGTTGCTCCGTCCGTAGGATCAATGGTTTTTTGATTGGTGTAGTTGCCGGGAGCGATTGAATCCTCACCGTCCTCAAATGACACTAAGTCAACTGTCATAGTTCCAAGATCAGCAGCACTTCCTTGCTCATCAAGTCTGTCAGTCGCTTCCAGAGCTTTCAATTCGGTGGTAGACAACCGAATGAGCGCTGAGTTATTTGGGTCCGTGACAACGAAGTACGTGGTGCCATCGGCAAGACCGCTTTCACTAGTTACGCTAGGCGTTCCAAGCAAACCGCCTGACCCTGGGATGCTGTTCCCGCGTCGATTTGAATAACTTACCTTGTCGGCCACCGACAAAGCGTGCGGAGTCACATTAGGGTCGGTGACGTTAGCCACTTTTGCCATGTCCACAGAATTTGTTTCGTGGTCAACGATCGGCGTCTCGAGCATATGAAAGCCATCTAACGCGTAACTGCTATCGGACGAAGCACCTGAAAAAGGCAAATGAAGACCACTCTTCGCATCGGCCGCAGTGTTCGCCAGTTGAAGAATCTGATTCCCGTTGTGGGCCCCATAGGCAACTGCATAATAGGTTTGGTCTGGGTTCAACCCGGTGATTGTTGATCCACTCAGGTGTCGGAGAATTACTGGGTCACCATTTTGGAAGGTTGTTGGTCCCGTAACCTCGAGTGTGTCGTTGGCGTTATTGAACCCGTTAGATGCTATTGTGTGCCTTTGCGCTACGCCGAGAGCGTTAATGTCGACGGCATTGGTGTTCGCAAAAGCATCAGAGCGAGTATTGAAGAGTTTAATCAGACCAGAGTGTGAACCTGGTACCGAAGCGTCGTTCTCATAACCCGTATCTTTGTGCAGGTTGCGGACATAGTAGGTAGAACCGGGCTCTATATTTCCAACTTTCGTTCCACCCCCGGCTGAGTATGTAATTCGATCGCCTGTCCGCAGCGCATGGCGACCCAGATTGATAGTATTGCTTGTAGTGGATATCGTCGCGTTGTTTGCGGCATCGAAATGATATTTCGCCGTCGCCTCAGGATCGAATTCTAACTTGACAATAGCCCCTGTGTTCTGATTGGCAGTGATCGTGCCGTGAACATCAGTGGTTACGTCAGACTTTGAAAGTGAAACTGCCGAGCCGAATGCTAATTTCCCATCATCCTTTGTGTGCGCTATTGAGTCAGCCTGAGTCGCATTTGCTCCTTCACTAGCAATATTGACTGATTTTCCAGCAGTTATAATTACATTTTCTTCAACAGTTGTTTTTGAAACCAGATTACTGTAACTCACGGTTGCGGCGAGCCCGGTTTCGGTAGTTCCTTCCATCTTTGCGTCAATCGCTGCTCCTGAGATACCTGTAGATCCAATCACCACGGCTTCAGCTGCCTCGATCTTGGCATTACCCCTAATATTCACGCGGGCATCAGCTTCTGCATGGGCGTATCCGACCGCGAACGGGACAGTCTGATTGTCATCCACCATCGCAACACCGGTCGCTTGTGCCGTTGCAGCGGCTTCGATGCTGACTCCTCCGGCACCTACGATTTCTGCGCCTGTGTTCACGTTGACCGTCGCATTCGATTTTCGAATGGCCAGCTTCACTGGAAGAGCCAAAGCTTCCTCGATTTGCTCTTGCAACGGTGTAATCACGTAGTTGCTTGCAAAGCCGCTTGCTCCGATGAGTGCCTCAAAAGTCAGATCCTCAGCTTGAGCTTTAACAATGACGCTCGCTCCACGAATACCTACTTCATCTCTGATATGGATCTGTGCGTCGCGCGAAACCCAGCTCTGGGGATCAACGATCGGAATCGCCGAATAGAAGTCACTGTTCACAAAAATTCTTGCATTCAGCCTGATGTCCTTTGCGGAAAAAAGCGAACCGTCCTCAACGAAGGACAGAAGATTTGCATTGTTCCCAATTTCAATCGTTTTGACTGATTGTTGGTTTATGAAGCCACTGAAGCTGATTTCATTGATACCAACGAATGAAATTTTTCCGGAGCTGCCCAAGGATGTTGAAGTCACCTGAGCATGGATAGCAGGATCGCTATATTGCGAAATTTGCCGGGTCGAAACGGTCACGTTGTTCGCTACCGTTATGGTTTCCGCTGAAAACTCCAGATCAGTACCGCCAATGAGAAGGTTCTGGCTGATTTGAATTGAATCTTCACCCGCACCACCAACGAGGCGAAGAGTACTTACTTGACCAGCAGGCAATACAACCCCCGCAAAGTCCACTGAGTCTGAAAACTTGCCGAGATCAATGCTGATCGTATTAATCTCTGATATGGGTACCCGCACTTCCTTTTCATTCACTGTGACGATTTTTTCAGCTTTAGCTCCGGAGCTGATGATTTCTGCTTTGGTATCTTTTACCTGCAGATAATCGACACCTCCTACTGATAACGTTGTCAGTTTTAGATCATTCTCTGCTCCGTCTAGTAATGAACTATCTGCGTCAGCAAATGAAAGATTTCCAACCGCGTCCAACTCCAACGTACCGAGCACCACCGCAAAATCAGCTGACGGCGTCAAAGCTGTCGTTTCGACCTCACCTGTGGACCGTTCCAATAGCCAGTTATCACCTCCGAAAGCAGTGTGGCCCGAAATGTCTTCAGAAGCAGCAACATCAACATCCAATACGTGTGCCATTGTCGCCAGCAGCTCGACCCCTGCACTATCCTTTGCGACCTCGCATCCATAGATCAAAAAGTCACCACCCGGTGCGAGCGCTTTACCCCAATGAGAGAAATATCCTGAATTAGTTTTTAATAAATTCTCTGTAATCCTTTCGTTTCCTAACTTAATGGCGCCAGAGGATCCGTGGCTAAACAGGTGGATCGACTTAAGGTACTGATACCCCTCAAGAATTTGACTCACTTGCTCAATAGACGATGCCTCATCGTCTCCGATGACTACAACGTCGTACCCCACGGAATTGCCAAGGTCTTCTATCCAAACGCCATTCCCGCTGGCGATACTCTTGTCGATAAGAACCAAATGCTTCGACACTGGGGACAGCTCAAACGGAAGCTCGCCCTTTGTTTCCAGATTTACTGACGAGTTTGAGTTTCCCGGCCTGGAAGTAACTGCTTCAGAAAAATTTTCTTCTTGAGGTGAATCAAGCCAATCAAAACGCTCAAAATCAACCGTCACTGGTTGAGCATTCATTGCGCCAATCACATCGGTATCAAGCAGTTCCGAAAACTGACTCAAGCCAGCATTGTAGCTGTGCTCAGCTTGCGTCCCCCCAAAAGTCCACCCGTCGCTCCAACCAGACTCGGCGGCAAGCAGTGCACGGACTTCTAAATGCTCCATGAGCATTTGCCGTTTCTTTTTTACAGTCTGCTGTTTGAAAACAACGTCGTTTGTTCGATACCGTTTTAGCAGATGCTTACGAATCATAATTTTTTCGACAGTTTAAGTTCTGAGTTCGTTCACGTGCACTCGCGTAGCGAAGACAAGCTTCTCCACGTAGCCGCCAATATCATCCCGAACCAGACATCGCGTCACAATGGGCGCAATGCGTAAGATCGATAAAATTCGCGTGTCTGGCGAGCTTTTTAGGCTAACTGCCTCGATCGACTACTCCCATCAACGGCTGGCGAAAATAGGGGCTCACTCAGAACTAGGACGGGGGAAAGTTATCCGATAAAGGGCCTCATCAAACCATTAAAGAAGTTCATCGTTCGCAATCTCAACACTTTCTTCGAATAACGGTAAATTTTTTGACTGCATTTCGTTTCAGAAGCAGGACACTAACTTCAGGATTTTTTTGTCCCCAGAATGGCATTTGCTGTCACCAAAATGGATAGCGAGCAGTCAGTCCCGCCGTGCCTCACTCGCGGTGATAAATTGCCTAACTTCGTTGATTAAAAAAGGCGGACGAGCTCAATCAAAGGATCGTTTTCCATATTGGTGTGATGAAAATGGCATTACTGAAGCCCGATTTTCACCATAGCAAGTGATACAGAAAACCCGAAAACCCCTCTTCCAGGAATGGACGGCCACAACCAATGGTTCGAGCTGAACTCACTCCAACACACCCTCGTGACCCAAGAGCACCAAAAGTTGCGATCGACTTCTCAAGCGAGCAACGCCACATTAGCCGCAGTAACAATTTCATGAAGTGGGTCATTGATTTGAAGTGACCCCAGTCTTTGATACAGGCTTATGAAGGAATGGGTTGGGTAATTGTTTTCACTTTGCTGTGCCGCTTTAGCGTAGGGGGCGCAGCGACTGGATCTAAAGCGGCACAGCTAGATGCGAACGCCGCCAAGTTAAGCCCATCGAGCGAACTGTGAGGTCGTCGATGGTTATAGCTTTGCCTGTTAGCAGTGTCTCCTAAAGATCATGGCTCGTCAGGGTCATAGTAGACAGTAAAGAATTCCTCCTCCGTCCAAGAGCGTCCCGCAGAGATATGTCCTAGCAGGTGATTGCCCGTATTCATCAATACCGTTCGGAGTAAACCCGCAGGCACCTCGAAACGATTCGCAATCGACTGAATCGTGAGAGTGGCATCACTCACCGTTTTTTCCTGCTCATAAAAATTCAGGTCAAACGAAGCGCGTTTTGATTTGGCATCCTCTGCAACAAGAAATTTCGGAATACAGTCTGTACCCGCGCAGACCGAATCCATGAAATTTACAATGGGTTGTGTCAGCAATGACGAGTGACCTAATACAGAAACGATTGTTGCACGAATATGCTCGCGCGAAACATTAAGCTGCTGCCAGTAGTCAGTACGACGAAAATCAGTTCCGTCGACATTCCACTTCCATCCTTGAAATGCAAGCACTGGCGTGAAATCTGAGGCCTTACTTTCTCGTTCCAAAACGGTGACGCGATCAAAATAGTCGAGATAAAACCGATAGCTAATTTCACCGTTGGCCTCTTCACAGCCCAAAAGCGCCATACTGCTATCCGGGTAATGCCGCATCAAATCTGCTCTTGCAGCAGAAGGACATTTCAATTGCTCAAGGATTCTTCCAAACGTATTATTGAGAAAGTGCTTCTGGATCCCCAGCATGTAACGGTTAGCAAAAACCCCACGAGGATCGATCTTAAATGATCGTTCGTAAGCGACCGGAATCTGCATGTCCCTCAGGATCTGAAAGGGGCGAATCGCCAGCGAGGCGAGATCATCTATCATAGGTACCCCTGAAAACATCAATTTAGAGCAGCAAGAATAGTGACACTTTCACAATGGCTGAATTTACGTTCTGAACTTGAGAACGATCAGTAGTGTTGAATTCAGCCCCACCCTAATCGACATTTAAGTTGATTCAAACCATGGTTGTCTTGAATCCCTGATTCCTTGGACTCAAACCCTCACTACGGCGACCAGCAAAGGCATCCTGTGGAATTGGGGGCACCCCACCATGAAAGATAAAACCAACGCAAAATCTTGAATTCAATCGCGACGTAGTCACAGGACAAACAACCGTCAATGCAAAGCACACCAGTAAACGCAAATCTCCACCTGCCCGGGAATGCTTCATACTTGAATCACTAAATAAGCCATCGCCTGACAATCTGAAGCCGACAACTCAACGTCTAACCAACCTTCGCGGCGTCTGCGGAACTGAGGTAAACATAGGATTTAACATCAGCATTTCATAGAGAACATGCTTGCTAGTAACTGATCCTAGAAGATCACGATCAATTAATGAGATTTTCACGTGACCTGAAACCAAATCCTCAGTCGCTCGTGTGATGCTGCGTTAATAACTCATCGTCTCTATTTCTCTTCCAAGATGCTACCCTGCTGAGATCGATCTCTCAATTTAGTGATAAAGAGCAAGGCCCCAAACGAACCCGGCAAAGCCAAGATCATCCGGGTTGGTTTCGGCATTGGTCACTATTGAAGCACCAAAAGGATCAGTGCCAGTCTGCTTCAGAAACGCCTGAGACGTTGACTCTAGCCCAACTGGCTCTTTTGGCCAAAGATGCCCCTCAAAGCCAACATGGAAATTACCCAAGCCACGGCATTTCGGGAACGCCCACTGATATGCCGGGCCAAGTTGCAGCATCCCACTGCTAATCGCGCCCTCCCTTGAGAAGTGAACCTCATCAACCGAGTTCACTGCAGTCTGCGTCCCATTGGCCGATACCGCATATGCTTCCGTTCTGGCCTGCAAGATCGCATCGGTGGATAACACCGACCCGCGTAACTGACCACCCCACCAGTCTTTGCACCAGGTTGAGTGAGAGGATTGGGGTTAGTGTTGCGGCTGTATTCTGGAGGCTGAGGCGTAGCCGAAGCCGGAAGAACACAGCCGGCCGCGTATGCGGCAGGGGTTTGATAATCCAATGAACTGTGGATGCGGTGATGGTTGTAGTCGAGTCGCCAGCGATCAATCACCCAGCAAGCTTCCTCGAAGCTCAGGAAGATTTCACGGTTGAGTAGCTCATCGCGAAGCGTGCCATTGAACGATTCGACGTAGCCGTTCTCCCAAGGGCTGTGGAATGCCCCCGTTTTCCGTCCAGGTGTTATGAGAGTACAGGTTGGGTAACAG
>CAXGRW010000064.1:0-13928 GCA_964012125.1 uncultured Rhodopirellula sp. | reverse complement strand
GGCCCCAAGGAGCCAGACTTTCGTGATCTCAGTAGGGCCGTGCAACCGACTGGCTGGAGAAGAACCCGAAACGGCTGGGAAAATACAGCGAACTGGAGCACTTCTTTGGACTCGCTTGGCGACATTGTGCGTCGGCAGCTGGAGCGGGAATCAGGGTGGTTTCAGGATTTGCTGGCACGTGTCCGCAGTGTGCCACCCTGGGGCGTTGCATTATTTCAACTCTCTGCGGTGGGCGGAGTGCTGTTGTTCGAAAGGCTGGCTGCACGCAAACAATTGAGGCAGGTAACTGCGAGCGAGGCCTGATTGCTGAACGTTGCCCAGGACTCAGCGACGGGCAGTCTTAGGGACACCGTCCACAAGCTTTTCACTGAATCTGGCTCGGTATTCCATCAGGCTGTTTGCACCCTGAAAACCTACAATCGTTTCGTCCCAGTCGAGTTGCTTGCTCAGCATGTAACCATTGTCCAAGTCAAACCGTATCTCACCGTTGCTCATTTGTTGCACAACTTGTGCTCGGATCGATTCTTCATTCAATGGCGTCAAAGGTTGGCTGCGGATCGAAAGTGTGGCGACACCTGTTTTGACTTTCTCGAGCGTGTAAAGCTCTCGAATCTTGATGACTTTGATCTCGCCATTTTCGATTCGTGTTTTGACGTCCCGGGGAATTGACCATGATTCGCCAACCGCAATGGGCTTTTCTGGGAAAGCTACTGCGAGCGTTCCCATCCCCAACGAAGCCTTGCTGCCAATATTGTTCTCACGACGCGTCTCTTTGCCCTGAGCCGAAATCGTGATTGTAGAAATCGTTTCGCCAATTTGATCTGAAACGCGTTTGAAGAGCGCTGGAGGTTTTTCGCCACTGTCGCTATCCCAGCGAATCTCCTTTGACTCTCCTTGTTGTTGTGTCATCTCAACTGCGTCGACGACATGATCAAATGTCATTTCCTCATCGTTTGTTTTCTTGATCGCCCAGTGTCTTTGGCTGATCGTGTGCACTTGAGATATCTCTTCGGCACCTCGGATTCGGGTTTTTGTTTTGGCGACGTGGGTCACCTCGTAATGCAGGTCCTCGCCTACGTTCAACGCGTATCTCAGAAGATACTTGGGCGCATCGTTGTCGCTTTTTGTATCTTCCCCATTTGCTGGTAGTCCAAGGGCATATAAGCAACTGGTCAAAATCGCAGCAGGGACAATAAGACGATTCACGATTGCGGTCTCCGTACGCGGCAAACGAGGTGTGTTTCACGGGCCTGAAAACTTGGCAGATCGCGTCTTTCAGGGCAAGAGAGAATGTGGGAGATCCACTTGGTCGAATCTTCGCTATAGCGATGACCGTTTCACTGGAACTGATCCGCCCCAGCCCAGTTTGTCCCGCAGAGCTCGATAATCGTCATGACCACTGACTGCTAGCATTTGAAACGTCTGTTCGGCACGCTCGATCCTCACACGGTCACCAGGTAGCAAACGGCTCAGTATACGTCCATCCACCACAATGCTTGTTGATTCGTTGGGCTCCGTGACCGTCAGTTCCAGTACCGTGTCAGCCGAGTCGACCAAGGGGCGGTAGGTCAGCGTGTGGGGGCTGATCGGTGAGATGACAATCGCCTGCAGTTGCCTGCGAAGAATGGGGCCACCCGCAGATAAATTGTGGGCTGTTGAGCCGATAGGAGTCGCCACGATCAAGCCGTCGCATCGGTATCGTGTTGCCAGTGCACCATCAGCATAAAGATCAATGTCGAGAATTCGATAAGGGGGCCCCCCAAGAACAGCAGCCTCATTCAGGGCAAGTTGTTCCGAGATCACACGCCCACCTCTAATCAGTGAGGTTTGCAGCATGAGATGATCTACAACTTTAAAGCCGCCGCGGGAAACCTCTGGCCAAACATTGAGAAAATCATCGGGTGACAAGGCGGCAAGAAAACCGAGGCGACCACAATTGATACCGAGCACAGGTGACTGCTGCGCCCCCATTTGGCGAGCCGTTTGCAGGATGGATCCATCACCACCCAGTACGATAACAAGGTCGGGCTTTGCCTTTGAGAAGTCGTAACTGAAGTCGAGGTCTTCAGCGATGATCTCGGCATGCTCGGCGATCGCCGGCCTCAAGCGTTCCAAGGCAGCGACCACTGTCTCACGCTTGGGGACACCCAAAATCACCACCCTTGGCTTTTTGGAATGATCGTTGATCCAAGTGTGGGCCGGTTCGACGGACATCAATTCGGGTTTCCGATCAACGACAGATTGGTGTTGGACAGATTGGGGTTGTTGGAGCAATGAGACTATCGTTGCCCTAGGCCAAAATCAGACCTGTTCCTGAGTATTGAACTGTCCAACTTGTCGCCTCGTTCATCATGAGCGTGTCAGTCTTCGTGAAGACAACGCATCTCGTGGCGACCACGTTTGCTACAGTTGCCTGGTTGCTGCCAGTATTCACCTGACTGGATCAGTTGCTTGAACGCAAGCTTGAGCCAGCCATTTCGCGGCATGTTTGCTCGATTTTAGGCACGCTTAACCCGTGTTGGTCAAACAAGTCTCCGCGATCGCCATGTTCAATGAACTCATCTGGCAACGCGAGTACCCGGATTGAACGGGTGTCAAAGTTCTCTGTCACCGCGCATTCGATGAACGCTGACCCGAAACCGCCCATCTTCGCACCTTCCTCGAGTGTCACTACAAACTTGCCGTCTGTGAGTGAAGTTCGCACCATTTCGAGATCCATTGGTTTCACGAACCGTGCATTGATGACCGCGACATCCAATTCACCTTCCAAGGCATCTGCAGCGGCAAGGGCTTGTTCAAGCATGGCGCCGAAAGCGATGATGGTGCCGTCGCTCCCCTCTCGCATCGTTTCGCTCTTACCTATTTCGATCGGAGCGGGGATGTGTTCGAGTTGTAGAGCCGAAGCTTTGGGGTAACGTATGCTGCACGGCTGATCATGTGCCAAAGCGGCAGCTAGCATCACATCGACTTCACTGGCGTATCCCGGTGCCATGCAAACCATATTGGGGAAGAGTCGCATGTAGCCGATATCAAAGAGGCCATGGTGGGTTGGACCGTCAGGGCCAGTCAGGCCGGCCCGATCGAGCATGAAGACGACGGGTAGATTTTGCAGAGCAGCTTCCTGAAAAATCTGATCGTAGCTTCTTTGTAGAAAGGTGCTGTAGATATCAACAATTGGCCGCAGTCCGGTTTTGCACTGCCCAGCAGCGAACGCCACCGCATGAGATTCGCAGATTCCCACGTCGAAGAATCTTTCTGGATATTCTTCGCGAAGTGGTTCCAGTTTGTTTCCTTGGCACATCGCCGCAGTGATGACTGTCACACGGGGATCGGAAGCCATTTGTTTTCGGATCGCTTCGCGAGCATGCAGCGTGTAGGGCGGTAGGCCTTCGCTCTTTTGGGTAATTGCTTTGCCATCGTCGTCTGTGAAGACAGGTGGCGTGTGGAAAAATACGGGATCCTCGGCAGCGGGCTTGTAGCCGTGACCTTTCTCCGTCACCACGTGAAGCAGAACCGGGCCTTTGATCTCCTTGGCCATCGCCAGATATTTCCGGGTCAACGCCATGTCGTGCCCATCGATGGGGCCGATGTAACGAATGTTCAGTTCTTCGAACAGCATTCCACCCAGCAATCCTGCCTTCACTCCCTCTTTCATCTGGGCGAGGAACCGTTCCGTGGGGTCGCCGAACATTGGCACATGGTCCAGAAGACGCACGACCTCACTCTTGAGCCCAGTGTAGAACGGATTAGATCGCAGACGATCCAAGTAGTTGGCTACTGCTCCCACTCGTGGGCAGATCGACATTTTGTTGTCGTTGAGAACGATGGTCAGATCATCACCGAGTTCGCCCGCGTTGTTCAGAGCTTCAAACACGATACCACTGGGAAACGCTCCATCGCCTATGACGGCGACGGTTCGTCGTTCCTCCTGTCCGCCTACCACATCGCCGCTACGCAGGCCTACGGCAGTGCTGACACTGCAACCCGCGTGTCCGGTCATGAACAGGTCGTAGACACTCTCGGCGGGGTTGGGATAGCCCATCAAGCCGCCCGCAGTGCGAATGCTGGCAAAATCCTTGTAGCGGCCAGTCACCAACTTATGGGGATAAACTTGGTGTCCTGTATCCCAAATCAAGCGGTCGGTTCGAAAATCGAACTCACTGTGTAAAGCCAAGCACAGTTCGACGACTCCGAGATTTGATGCAAAGTGAGCGGTCCGAGTTGCCAGTAGGTTGCACAACACGTCTCGGATTTCGGACGCGGCCTGCTCGAGCTGTTGTGGCGAAAAATCGCGAAGCGGAGTGGCATCATCAAGGCTGGCTAGCAGCGGGTGCTCGCCCAGCAGGTGATGGTCGCTATCTGTTGTTCTTGTGTTCAATGTGATCGCTCCAGTACAAAATCAGCCAACAATCGTAATCGTCGACCGGAATCCCCGAATTTCTCGGCATCGCGTTGGGCGGACGCAATTAGTTCTCGTGCCTTCTGCCGTGCCCCGTCCAGCCCGAGGAGACCGGGGTAGGTTAGCTTGCCACGACCGGCATCCTTACCCGTCCGCTTCCCCAGTGTGGTTGCTTCCGCTGTGTAATCAAGCAGGTCGTCCACGACTTGGAAAGCCAACCCGATAGCGGCGGAATAACTGTTCAACAGCTCACGCTGTTCCTCATTCGCATCGACCAAAATCGCCCCTAAATCGAGTGAGACCGAAAATAAGGCCCCGGTCTTCCTGCGATGAATCGATTCCAGATGCTGTAGTCGGGGGAAATCGACCATTTCACTCCAGTCCAGTGTGTCGTCCTGACAACCCGCTGTTTTGGGGCGGGATGGCTCATCAAGCTTCTGGTCCTGCTCAGCGGCCAGATCGTCGGCTTGGCCACCAACTAAGCGGGACGCTCCTGCAGCAACTGAAAGGGCCCGGATGGCTGAAATGGCTTTGCTCGGCTCCGCAATGTGTTTACTTAGGTGGGCAAATGCTTCGGTCAGCAGCCCGTCACCGGCCAGAATTGCCGTCGCTTCATCGTATTTTATATGAACGGTAGGCCTGCCTCTCCGCAGATCGTCGTCGTCCATGGCTGGTAAATCGTCGTGGATGAGCGAATAGGCGTGTATCATCTCAACTGCAACTGCCCCGGGCAGGGCGTCTGCCATCAACCCGCCGCAACATTCAGCGGCCATCAGTACCAGTGCAGGCCGCAAACGCTTGCCCGGCGCGAGAAGGGCGTAGCTCATTGCCTCGCTGAGCCGGTCCGGGCAGCCGCTACCAAATTCACAAGCCTGCTCAAGGGCCTGCTCGATTCTTGGACGCAGGTCATCAAAGCCGCAGTCGACTGGGGCTTTTTGGCGTGTAGAAGACATCTGCAAGACTGCGATTCACTGCGGTAGCGGGAAGTACGAGACCGCCCAGAGTTTAGAAGAGGCCGGGCGAATCGTCCACGCTAGTGGCATTTCCACCCGTGTTCAAAGTTGGTGCGTCCGTTGTCACCGATTTCGCCGACTTTTTGCCTCGTTGGGCGACAGGTGCGGTGGTTGGTTGCGGAGTAGTAACGGGATTGCCGTCAGCATCGAAGCCAGACAGTTGACTGATCTTTTGTTCAGCTGCATCGAGGAGACTCTGGCATTGTTTCAGCTCGCGAATACCCTGCTCGTACTTTTGTAGTGAAGCAGTCAGTCCGAGCTCACCACTCTCCAGCTGGCTCACGATTCCCTCGACTTCGCCCAGTGATTCCTCAAAATCGAAGCTATTGTCATCGGAGTTGTTGGCTGCTGAGGATGCCTTGGGTTTCTTTTTCGCCATGTTTCTGTTTTGACTCGACGGTTATTTCGACCTACGCATTACATGACGGGAAGCAATGTCATGACTCTCGTTAGCGTTTGGAGCGATTGAATCGGTCCGGGTGGTCCGACAGTGCCGTCATTGTGCCATGTTCAAGCAATCCAAGCCACGTCTGTGGTTCGCGGGGTTCGTTTTAAGCGGATTATTCTCCATCGAATCACTCGGTCCGGCGTGCTGCCGGTTGGGAGGACATTGGCACATGGTCAGTCACTTCCGTTTTGATGATCGGTGTTTGTTGCGAGTGAGACTGGGTTTCCTTCGAGTGAAACAGGCATAGAGTCGCTCCCGGCACGGCGGTGTGGTATTCGGGCATGGTGGCAGCAGCGGGATTTTGGGCAGTGAAATTTTTTTAACTAGCGGAACAAAAGCTTTACGGCATCGGGTAATTCATTGAGCGATTCAAGGCACGTCCGCGACGAGCACACCACACATGACCCAACGGTCATGGATGCGGTGCGTTCGAATACGGATTTGTTGCACGAGTTGCTTGCACAGCTCACTGACGTGCAGCTACTTGTTGATGCCTCTGGTTGCGGTAATCAAAAGTTTGGGCATGAGGGAACCGGTGATCCTCGTGCCGAGGCAAGTGATTCAGAGCGGCAATCAGAGGCCGGAAGACTGCGGCAGAAGATCCAGCATTTAGAATCAAAAATCTCAGAACTTCAGACTCAGAATGAGGAGTTGGCTGCCAAAATCGCCACATCCAAGATTCACGAAACGGCACCAGCGAATTCTTTGGAAGCTGGGGAAATGTTGTCTTGGGAAGAGCGCAAGCGGCTGATTTTGCTGCAGATGGAGGAAGATTCATTCGATGCAAATCAATTCGCCGCGTCACTGAGCAGTGAAATTAAATCGGGAAAGGAAACCCCCGCCGCCTTCATTGATCGACTCCGGGCGGAGATTGAGCATCGGGATGAAGAGATTGCCGAGTTACGGAATCTGCTGGATCGACAAGCTGAGACACGATCCGACGGCACCGCGATTGGTGCCTCTGCGATTGCGGACTTGTTGGACACGGATGAGCTAATCGTCCAAGAGCGCATGAAATTACAGCAGCTACAGGTCGAGTGGGAAGAAAAATTTCGGCAGGGCGAGATCGAAGCTTCGTTGGAGCGTGCCAAGCTCTCACGCGAGCGGCAGGAGATTTCCGCAAAGAAGCAGGAGCTAGAGTTGCAGTTAGAGCAACTGCAGCGAGAGCACCGGCAGGCTAATGCGGCAGGCGGCAGCGGTTCACGCCGCTGGTTGGTAAAGCTCGGCTTGGCCGAAGAGGAATCCTAGGGGCGGTTTGATTGCCCCCAAGACGTGTTAGTTTCGTTAGAATGTCCTTTCCGACGTTCATGAAAACTTTCCTGTCTTTGAGTGAGATCTTCGATGTCCAAACCGAGCCGACGTGACTTTTTGGCGACCTCCGCAGCCGCGAGTGGGTCCTTGCTACTTACTGGCACGCGAGCTTCGGGGGCAGTTGATGGTGCCAGCAATCGTGTCAGAATCGCCGTGGCTGGGTTGAATGGTCGCGGACAAAGTCATTTGGGTGGATGGCTGGGGCAAGATAATGTCGAGGTGGCGTATGTCATTGACCCTGACGCTGATGTGCTTGCTAAGCGGATGCAGAGCCTCGAAAAGCGTACGGAGGGTAAGTTCCAAACCAAGGCGATCAGCGATGTTCGTGAGGCTCTGGACGATAAGTCGGTTGATGCTATCTCCATCGCAACGCCGAATCATTGGCACTCCTTGATGACTATCTGGGGGGCTCAAGCAGGCAAGCATGTTTATGTCGAAAAACCAATGAGCCACGATGTCGGTGAGGGGCGGGTCGCGGTCGCTGCTCAGAAGAAGTACGGCGTGGTGATTCAGCATGGCACGCAACGGCGCAGTGACGCAGGTATCGCAGGGCTACACGAAGCGTTGCACAATGGTGACCTGCCCCGTTTGAAAATTTCCTACGGCTACTGTTGCAAACCACGCGGTGGGATCGGGCACGAGCCAGTAGGCCCGCCACCGGCCAATCTTGATTGGGACCTGTGGAAGGGGCCAGCGGTGATCAGCGACTATCACGCCAATTATCATCCGTACGATTGGCATTGGTTTTGGAAGACCGGTAACGGTGATCTCAACAATCAAGGAACGCACCAGCTTGATGTCGCTCGCTGGGCGCTCGACAAAGACCAGACTCATCCGGTTCGTGTGACGGCACTGGGCGGCCGTTTTCAGTGGGACGATCAGGGAGAGACGCCGAATACCATGTTTGGGGTTGCCGAGTACCCCAATGGTCAAATGGTGATTTTCAATGTCCGTAACGTGAATTACCCCAAATACCAGCGACAGGTATTTAACGAGTATTACCTCGAGGACGGCAGCAAAATTACCGGTGAGGGCAACTATAAAATTCTGCGGCCCGGTGCATCCAAAGCGGAACCGCTTAAGTTGCCTCCCGGAAAAGTGACCCCAGGAGGCAACTGGGGAGCATTCATTGCTGCGATTCGCGCGAATGACCCTAGTATGGCCAATGGAAACGTTGAGGACGCGCACTATGGTTGCGTCATGGGGCATCTCATGAACAACTCCTACCGATTGGGTGAGAAGGCGCCTTTCAATGCTAAAGCAGGCAAATTCGGGGACAATTCAGACGTATCCGAGCATTTCATGAAGTTGCATGAAGTGATGCGGGACGGTGTTGGGATTCCTGAAGACAAGGCCGAGTACACAGTCGGCCCATCGCTGACATTCGACCCAAAGACTGAACTACACACCGGGGATCACGCTGAAGCCGCCAATGCATTGCTGAAAGATCCCAATAACAAGGGGTTTGAGGTTCCTGCGGTCGATAGTGTTTGATCGACATGACCGCCGCTTTTCGCCGGTGTCAATGTCTTTTGAACCCCCCAAATTACGCTTCGGGGGGGTGAAGGAAACCTCTCGATGCGGTATCCTCTCTCGACAATGCCACTGTCGTTTTTGGGTTGCCCAGACGGCTCGGCTTGCTGTCACGGCAGAAATGTTGTGAATCATCAATTTGCCGCTGAATTGTTTGGGGCAGTCGCTTGAGGCTGTGTCTAGGTTTGCATCGGCATCTGGTGGTCCAGTGAATGCAAAATCAAGTCGCATCTCATCTGTTCTCGCTGAACTAATTTGGTTCGCGCGGGAAACGCAGAACTTAGATCCTAAGCTTGTTTTTAGTGACTCCGGGATGATTTTGACTCTCTGGGTTTGTGATTCACAGGAATTGTGATTCACTCCGACTGTCGCCTAAAATCCTCCCTCAAACTCCCGTCCTGTGTTCACGCGATGCCAATGCTTTTGAAACAGACTGGCCTTACGCTGCTAGGTCAGGGTGCCTTTCCGCTGCCGGAACCCGTCGGGCCTGAAGCCAATAATCTCGTTGACGGTGCGGTTGTCGCTCTCGTCGGGCTGCTGATTGTCTTCAGTGCTTTGATTGTGATAAGTCTATTCATTGCAGCCTTGCCACACATTCTCGGAAAACTATCTTCGGTCTGGCCGGAGGTTGATGAACCGGTGGGTAATACTGGGCACACCGACAGCCTTGTCGCTGACGATGGTGCTGTGTTGGCTGCTATCGGTTTTGTGCTGCATACGGAATTCCAGCGTCAGTTGGGATCACAGGATTCGTCTGGGCGGACTAGCTGAACTGGAATCGCAGGAGAATTTGGCGTACGAGCCACAACTGAGCTGATGGAAATCCTTACTGATTTTTTTGACACAACAGGTTTCGCAACTTTGACGTTGGGAAATTCGATCATGATCCTGATTGGGATCGTGTTCATATTTCTCGCGATCACCAAGGATTATGAACCCCTGCTGCTGGTGCCGATCGGCATGGGTGCCATCGTGGGAAACATTCCGGTGGCCGCGGGTATGGGGTTGAGTGTTTACGACGAAGGCAGTGTCCTGTCGTACCTGTATTTTGGGGTGTCCGCGGGTGTTTATCCTCCGTTGATCTTCCTCGGTATCGGTGCGATGACCGACTTCTCGACCATGTTGTCCAACCCCAAGTTGGTATTGCTGGGCGCCGCTGCACAAATAGGTGTGTTCCTGACATTTTTCGGGGCGCTCTGGTTAGGCTTCCAGCCGACTGAAGCTGGTGCCATTGGAATCATTGGTGGCGCCGACGGCCCCACCGCCATTTTCCTGGCTTCAAAATTGGCTCCCAATCTTCTTGGGGCGATCGCGATTGCTGCCTACTCCTACATGGCTCTGGTGCCAGTCATTCAGCCCCCGATCATGAAGTTACTTACCAGTCGTGAAGAACGGCTGATCCGAATGAAGCCTCCAAGGAAGGTGTCCAAGCGAGAGAAGATGATCTTTCCAGTTGCTGCCTTTTTGATTTCCACGATGATCGCTCCTGGTGCCGTCGTGCTGTTGGGGATGTTGTTCTTTGGCAATTTGCTCAAGGAAAGTCTTGTCACTGAGCGTTTGGCTCAAACTGCTCGGACTGCGATGATCGACGTCGTCACCATCCTGCTCGGGTTTGCGGTCGGTGCCAGCACTCAGGCAGATACATTCCTGACTCCGGATTCGCTCCAGATTTTCGGATTAGGGGCGTTGTCCTTCGCCATTGCAACTGCCGGTGGTGTTCTGTTTGCGAAATTTATGAATTTGTTTCTCACCGAGAAGATCAATCCCTTGGTGGGGGCGGCAGGTGTTTCTGCGGTGCCGGATTCGGCACGTGTGGTTCAGATGGTGGGACAGCAGGAAGACCCTCATAATTTCCTCCTGATGCACGCAATGGCACCCAACGTAGCAGGGGTGGTTGGCTCAGCGATTGCCGCTGGTGTGCTGTGGTCTGTACTGACCTAACAATCCGTTTTTAGTCCAAGCTTTTTTCCAGATACTTTCGGAAGATTTTGAACCGTGGCGAAAAAGAAAGTCCAGTTCATGTGCACCGCGTTCAGAGACGGTTTTCAATCCGTCTTTGGAGCGCGCGTCTTCACACCCGATTTCCTTCCAGCGGTTGCTGCTGCTCGTGATGCAGGCATCAGTTGGTTCGAGGCGGGGGGCGGAGCCAGATTTCAATCGTTGTATTTTTATTGCAACGAGGACGCGTTCGACATGATGGATGCGTTCAGGGAAACGGCTGGCCCGGATGCGAATTTGCAGACGCTTGCCAGAGGTGTCAATGTGGTGGGGCTGGACTCGCAATCCAGCGACATTGTCAAATTGCACGCCCAGCTATTTAAAAAGCACGGCATGACAACGATTCGTAACTTCGACGCGTTGAATGACGTCAATAATCTCATCTACAGCGGTAGGTGTATTGTTGAGGCAGGATTGAAGCATCAAGTTTGCGTCACTTTGATGGAACTGCCACCGGGGTGCTCCGGGGCCCACGATGCGGATTTCTACGCTTCGACACTGCAGCAGATTCTCGATGCAGATATTCCATTTGATGCAGTCTGTTTCAAAGATGCTTCTGGAACTGCAGTTCCTTCCAAGGTCTACGATACGATTCGACAGGCCCGGAAAATGTTGCCTGCCGATACCTTCATCCATTTCCATACGCACGAGACCGCAGGGGTCAGCGTGCTGGCGAACAAGGCTGCGTTGGATGCCGGTGCTGACGCAATCGACCTGTCGATGGCGCCTTGTTCTGGTGGTACCTGTCAGCCTGATATTCTGGTCATGTGGCATGCCCTGCGTGGTAGTGACTTTGAACTCGATGTTGATGTCGAGAAAGTTCGCGAGGCAGAAGAAGTTTTTAAAGATTGCATGAGTGATTACTTCCTGCCGCCAGAGGCAACCGCAGTGGAACCGCTTATTCCCTGGAGCCCTATGCCCGGTGGTGCTCTGACGGCAAATACACAAATGCTGCGTGACAACAATATCATGGAGAAGTATCCCGAGATCATCATGGCGATGAGTGATGTTGTTCGCAAAGGTGGCTTCGGAACCTCTGTTACTCCTGTGTCCCAGTTTTATTTTCAACAGGCATTTAACAATGTCATGTTTGGGCCTTGGAAGAAGATCGCAGAGCCCTATGGCAAGATGGTCCTTGGTTACTTTGGCAAGACTCCAGTGCCGCCTGATGCAGGTATCGTTGAGCTAGCTCGCGAACAGTTGGAGCTTGAGCCGACAACCCGACCGGTGTTGGAGTTGAATGATGAGGATCCGAGCAAGGGGATTCCTGCTGCGAAGAAAATGCTGGAAGACGAGGGGCTCGAGACTACCGATGAGAATGTCTTCATTGCCGCTGCCTGCAAGGAGAAAGGGATTCGCTTTCTTAAGGGAGAGGCTGAGACCGGGGTTCGCAAGGTGGATAAGACTCAGGCTAGCCAACCTTCGCCCGCAGCATCTCAGCAAGGGCCAGCAGAATACGTCGTTTCGGTCAATGGCGAAGATGTCTTCATGGCCTTCGAAGGCAACATGGTCACCGTCGACGGCAAGGTCTATCGCGTTGGTATCAAGCCTCAGACTGGTGGGGGATCCACTGAGCAGGTGAGTGCGGCAGACACGGACGTAACGGAAGTTAAATCGCAAATGCCAGGTGCCGTCTTCAAGCAGTTGGTGAAGAAAGGTGATCGTGTCCGTGCCGGAGAAGCTATTTTGATTCTAGAGGCCATGAAAATGGAAATGGAAGTTGCCTCACCAGTGGATGGCCAAGTTTCTGAAATCTCTGTCGGAGTCGGTGATCAAGTAGCGACAGGTCAAACGTTGGCAAAAATAACAGGCTGAGCTCAAAGGAGAATTTGATCTCACCCCATCCGATGGCCGTGCTTTGAATACAAGGCAGTTGATTGGGTTCCGTAAGAAGCGTGGGTGGTTGTTCGCGTTTTCAATCTGCGTCATGGATAAGCTTCTTTTCGAGGTTTGGCAGCGCCGGGCGAGTGTTCGATGAGGGCAAGGTGGGGCTTTCAAGGTCGCGGTGAAGGACAAGTTTTTTCTGGCATTTATCAGGGAGGATTTGGCGTTGTGCTTACGGTGGGGCGATCGCTGGTTCTGTTGCTACGATTTCACCAATACAGCGTCTGACACGTGAAGTATCGAACAGCTTTCAGTTGCGCTATGAGTCGATTTGCTACGTACGCTATACTGCAGGTCCCAACGCCCGAGTGGGCGTTACGGCCGACAACTAGTCGAGTTTGCCGATGACAGGAGAGGGCCCCAAAGTCAGGCGGAAAGTTGCTTGCCAGCTCTCGGGTAAATGTTGTAGTCATGTTGTAGTCATGTTGGGGACTGAATTGCCTGCCTGCACATGTCAGGCATGGCAGGAGTGGCGGGGCACTGTAACTGCTGACGTGTTCATCACTGGCGGATTTTAAATGATTTTGTCCATTCACAATTCGAAATTTGCTGCTTTGCTACGGTTGGTCGTTTTGATGCCACTGATTGTGGTGGGCGCGGCTGGCAGAGCCACCTCCCAAGTCCGGCCTGCCGAGGGCACACCCAAAGCCGGCTCCAATGAAACGGCAGCTTACTGGATCACCCAGTTGTCGCATGATCATTATTTGCGACGTGAAAAGGCCAGCCAGAAAATCAAGGAACTGGGGCCTGTGGTCATTCCCGAGTTGGTCACCGCAATGAATCAAGGTGACTTGGAGGTGATTGAACGTGCCGTTGCGGTGATTTCGGACTTTGCGATCTCCCGTGAGCCGGCAGAGGATGGCAACGCGTGGGTGACACTTCAGACATTGGCCGAGAACTCAGTTGGTCGTCGTGCATTGGCTGCCAAGGCTGCCATGGACGAGGTTGCAACGTCGCGCTCCAGGCAGGCTGCAGATTTATTGGTCGCTGCGGGCGTTTTTATCGGGGATGGAGATTTTTCCGTAGCAGCTTCACAACTCCCGGTACCCTTCGTTGAAGTCGGAGATGGGTGGAATGGAGACGTCAAAGTCCTGCGTTGGTTGGAGTGGGTGGGCGACATTCAGCATGTGCGTATCTCTGGCAAAGCAGTTCAGGGCAGCGTGGTGCGGAACGTTGTGCGAATGCCCGATTTAACAGCCATCGCAATTGTTAATGCCGATGCCGCGGTTGAAGATGAAGTCTTTTCGTCGCTTAATGGGATGGAGCGTATCGAGTCCCTCGACGTCCGATATGTGAACATCACCGAGCAACAGGGCGACATCATTGCCCGCTTGCCGCTACG
>CAXGRW010000063.1:0-14234 GCA_964012125.1 uncultured Rhodopirellula sp. | reverse complement strand
AACTGATGAGTGACGCAAAAGGAACCAACACTTGGCCAGAGTTAGCGATCGGACTTTACGATTCGTTGACTGGGCGTAACGCCGAAATTACATACGACTTTGAGAATATGGAAGTGTCCGTTCCCGCGAAGACGGGTGATGAAAATGTTGGCTATGCACATTGGAAATTGAATGGTGTGTTGAAAATTCGCACACGAGACGCGGCAGGGACGGAATGAGCTTCCCACGTGACCGGGGGGTTCGAGTCGAAGCGGACATGACGCTGGAACGGCTGGAGGGTGCGACCTGCGTGCAATCCATCACCGTCTCGTCCCAGAGTGACGGCACCCTAATGCTGGCTTGCACTGGAAAATTTCCCAGTGCGAGCTGGGAGCAACTACGTCGTCTGCGATCTCTGTTGCGGAAGATCGCGGAGATTACTGAACAGAACGTGGTTGTTACAAACGATGGAACGACGCTCGTCCGCGTAGCACGAACACCCGACGGGAAGCCGAAGGTTGCGATCCGCTGGTGGGCTGTAGTAAGGCAAGTTCTCCTTGGAAGCAACTAGCGGCTGCGGAGATTCCGGGGCAAACGCATCGGCGATCGACAGTTTGAGAGGTGATACGCGAGCGCCAGTGCCCTGCTTCACCGGGACATTCCAGATCAGATCCAACGCGAGCCTGGTTGTGCACGTCATCTGCTGGCTCCCGTTCCTCGGGCCCAGATCGAGTCTCGGACATGCGTAAGATCGTTCCTGCAAGAACTCAGGGGTGCATGGGACGGCGGAAGTCCATCGAGGTAGGGTGGGAACTCGTCCTCGGCTCGTTTTCTGGACCGGCTAAGGAGGAGACTCGGGGCGCCATAGGCGACAACGAGTAGCCTTTACGGGAGGTGGTCGATCCGAACACCGAACGATGCGACTCGTCGCCATCGTTCAGGGATCTTTTTCTTGGGCACTGAGCACCAATCGGTCATGAGTGAAGTCTGATTGCTTACCGCTGATGACTGATCACTGTTGAAGCCCTCGTTCAAGGATTATTCCAGCCCAGTTACGGCAACTTGGAATTTGTTCCGGGCTTGATCGAGCTTTCCAAGCTTTTCGGGAGAAGCACTCGACCGAAAGGGGACGGAACAGCAGATCGTGTTTCTGAACCACTTCGTCGGAGCCCAATGACCACCTCGATACCTGCGGTCAAAACCTAGAACCCAAGGCGCAGACAGCCCTCCACGTACGCAGGTAATCGTAATCCCGCTGCTTAATCTTTCTTTGGGGAGAGGTGATTTTATGTTTTTCCTGAGCTGCACTTACTGATTGTAAATATTGTCGGATTTTCAGGCTTTGTTCCTTTTTGGGCGGACGCTGCTGTTTTGGTTTTCGCGAGGATTTTTGTCCCACGGTTGGGGATTCGCCTGATTCAATCCCTCGTTCCGCAAGTAGTGAGCCGCTCGGTTATCTATTCAATGATCACCTGAACTCCTGACAAGCATGCTTCACCAATTTCGTTTGAAAACGATAAGTCAAGTGTGCCGTCCGTGGTAATGCCGCCAAACTCCTTTACCGTGCCGCGCATAGCACCGCCTGTTTCCCCCGCGATATCGAAGCTCTTTAGCACACGTTTACCTTGGATCGAAACATCAAAAACGCGTTCGCCTGGCTCAAGTCCTTCCAGTTCGGCAAAATGTAAACGGACCGTAAATTGCTTACCATCGGGCGTCTCTTGCCTTAGGTTCTTGATTCCAACAACCGCCGAAGACGTTACCCAAGGTAGTGCTTCGTCACCGTTCTCGATTCTTGACATGTGATGCCGAACAGATCGAAGTGACTTGCCTTCAATTTTGATTGGTAACTTGGGCGAGTTTCCGCCAACACTCGGTTGGTCAAACCACATCATGCCATTTGGCCCTCGGCGATCACCCGGGGCGCCAAGATTCACGGCAAATTCTTTGGGTGGGGACGTCAGGTTGCTGAACATCCATTGTTCAGCGCTGGGCATGTGAATTAAGGCGAGGGACGATTGGTTCTGATAGGCGCACGAGCACGTTCGCGTGTAGTCGGGCGCGTTTAACACCCCGTCGGCGACAATCAAGTTCGCTGTGCAACTGGAACGAAAGCCTCCTATGTTGCCAGTTCCGCTGTCATTCGCGAGATCGCAAAATCCGGCCGCACCGCTGCGAAACGTTAGCAAGTTCTGACTTCCAACGGCCGTGTTGCAACCGTACATCCGTTTGTAATTCCAGCCAGTCTTTACCCCCGTTAGCAGATCAAGTTCGTAGCCTCCACCGCCGTTGGTGATGATTTTGTCGCGTAGCAGCAAACAAGGCCCGTCGTATTCCTTCGAAAGGTCTTTCCACAACACTTTGCCATCACTAGCGCGGTAGGCAACCATCCCCTTGTCCGCTTCGTCTTTGGCGCGATCGCGATAGGAGCTGCCAGCTTGTAATAACACATCATGATCGTGCGAGTAATTCAAAAAAGTTCCGAACACGTCCTCATCTTTGGACCACAATTCCTTGCCTGTCGAGGCATCGAGTGCCAATAGTCGAGGCTTCTCGTCCGATTTGATTCCGCGGCGACTCAATTTTTGACGTTGTTGCTCCGACATGCTGTCGATGCAGTAAATTCGATCGCCTGCCACAACAATGGCGTTGTGCCGGAAGCTGTATGCCGCCACGCGCCGCCAGAGGACTCGACCATCATGGCGGTTCATGACCACAAGCTGCCGACTGGATGACGCGTAGTCTGTCGCAGTCAGTACGTCTACCAAGCGACCGCCTTTGGGTTGGGGGTCAGCCTGCTGAGCGGTATTCTTGCCAGAATTTTGAGTGGGCTGCGATTGCTTCTTTGCGATTTTATCAACCAACAACTGTGGATCGAGTGTGAAGTCGCTGCTCGTTGGTTTAGCGTTATGACCTTCGATAGCCAAAACGTTCTTGCCAGACTTTAGCAGCTTGGCAAAATCTTTCACCTCGAACGATTCAAAACCCTTCGCTTCATGGCCAGTGATGCCCGACGCTTCAGAGCCGTTGCCGACCTTGATACCTTTACGGACGATTTCCCTGCCGTTCAAATAGGCGATAAAAGCGTCGTCGTAGTTTACTGACAGCACGACCTTGCGTGCTTCTTTAAGATCGCTGCTAAGGAATTCCCGCCGGGCATAGACTCGCGAGTATTTACCTTTCATTCCTGTCAATTTGGTGCGATCATCGTCGTCGCCGTATCCAAAGCCCGTGGCCCCGCTAGTCCAGTCATCATCAGGATTGAAATCAACTGCGGTCCAGTTCTTAGCCGGATCTTGACCTGCCAAATAGATCCATTCGTCGCCCGACGCGATCACAGGAGTCATGTCGTCCGGTATCTTTGATTTTTTATTGGCAGGCTCGGGTGGTGTTTTCGCGGTTGCATCTTCGCCACGGATCTCGACGGGGCTTGAAGTGGCAATGAGGAAATCGCCTTCGGCCGCCAAGAATCCCCAGCTCGCTGGTGGTGAATCGCTGCCTTGCTCGAAAGTAAATCGTCGCAACGTTTTCCCCGTTCTTGCATCGAGTTGCAGTAGCTCTTTGCGATAGACAGCATAAATTGAATCAGGCAATGTGACATAGTTGCTGCCGATCTCTCCCGCGCCTGGGAAGTGCCGCGTCGTGTCGTAGTACTCTCCTAGTCCTGGCAGTTCACGTTCCCAAAACACGCGGCCAGTGTAGACATCGACCGAGCGAAGCATGTCTGCACCCTCAATGACCAAACGTCCGCCGGCGACCTGCGGTGACGGGCCGTGCCCGTGGCGTGGAAGGACTTTGTCGTTGGGTGGGCCGCCGAACCAAAGCAAGCCAAGCGGTGCTTTTACCAGCGTGTCCCGCGATACGACACTGTTGGCGGCGTCCGCATACTGATGCGTCCAAGTGCCCGCCCCCGGCAGTGAACCAACTCGACAAAGTGAAGAGAATTTACCATCACGGCTGAGCTCGGAATTGGCAAATTTTTTCTCACCCATGACGTCTTGGAGTGCCTTGTGCTGCGTATCGGACAGCCGCAGGCAAAGTGTCCCACCGTAGGGCCGCAACGATTCGAAGATTTTACGACCGAGCTGAACGATTCCCGCAGGGGCGACATCTTGAAGTGTGTCACCGAATATCACGTTGGCTAGGTAAGGAGGGAGGTCGAACGATGCTGGATCACCCACATGCGCAACGATACGAGTCCCGTAGACGCCGCGATCATTCATTGCCCGCCTCAGTCGCTCGACCTTCGAGGGGTCGGGATCAATCACGATGAGGTCCAACTGGCTGGTTGCCAGAACTTCGTCGATCAGGTCGCCAGAGCCAATGCCAAGCGCGACCGCGTAACCTGGGGCGGACCTATCGTCAGCAAGAATGGCCTCTGCAACATCTGAACGATGGCGGGCTAGGGGCTTCATGGGCCGAAGGTCATGCTGCTTTGCTAACACTTTCTTCGCGCCAAAGCAAAAGATTTTTGCCTCTTCGGTCACGACAAATAGTTTGTCGTCACCAGCCAGCATTGCGACCGGTGTGCCGTCAATTTCGGTGGACCAGCTTGGCGGCGCGACCTTATTGTTGTTCGCTGCAGTCTCAATGTCGAAACTCGCAACCAAGCCATCGCGACCGGCAAAGGCCTGGTTTCCAGCGAGAATGAACAGGGATAAATCGGGGCTACAGACTGGAAAAGATTCTTTGGGCTTGAATTGCAGCTTTTCAGTTTTCTTGCCTTTGCGATCGACAGTCTCAACCAACTTGATTGCGTTTTTAATCTGATGTGCTTTTGAGCCTCCGAGCAGCAGGTCAGCTGTTAGAACCGAAGTCGGCACAGAACTGACTGGTTCACCCTTGGACATAGTAAATAGTTTGTTTTGGACAACGTACGTGTCGTTGTTGGCAACCACACTCCAGCCGCCATCACCTTTGCCACCAAACTCAAAACGTTGCATCTCGCCAGTGTTGCGGTCGAATATGCCCGGCAGTGAGCGGCCTCCCGGAACAATCAGTCGGTCACCGGTCGCTGCCAGATAGCCCTGCGGCACGATCGAGCCAAACGACGGGGCTCCGTGAGGATGTGTTACCCAACGCGATCCTGTTTCGCTATTCACCCAAATCGATTCACCAGTCTTGGCATCAACCGCATGTACAAAGATGCCCATGAATGGCCAAATGCTTGCGGTGAAGTACACCGTATCGTCAACAATGACCGGACCGCCCCGAATGGGCCAAGTCGAAATCACCCGATCGTTCCCAATGATGCGACGTCGGTACGGACCGCCCGCGATTTTCCAAATCAGTTTTCCGGTCGCAGCTTTGAGGCAATACAGATTGCCGTCGTCACTTGCAGCATAGATGTTGTCGCGATATGCGGCGGGTGCGAAGCGAACCGGACCATCGGTGTAGAATTGCCAAACCTCTGCCCCTGTTTCAGTGTCGAAAGCCGTGATGGAATCGTTCGTGGTAGAACCAACAATCATCAGCTTGCCAACAACAATCGGTTGGTAAACAGCGTCAAACTGAAGCTTTGTTTGCGAGGCCGGCCAAGCCGGTCGTGGCGTCGGTAGTGTTCGGACCCATTGTAAATGCAGATCGTTTGGTAACGCATCCGGTGATGCATTTGAACGCGATGCATCATACCGCCACATCGGCCAGTCGCCGGCTTGCGATAAGATACCGCACGACGCCACCTCAATAAAAAGAACAACTTGCACCCAGAAGCGTGCATGCGGGATGGATTTCATTGTTCGCTTTTTCCGTTTCTTTCCGTCGAGTCGTACGCTCAGCCAAACTGACCACTGCCGCATTCTACACTTTTCAGCGAGAGATCTCGTACAGCATGGTTACTGGGACATCTGGTTCCTTCCGCTGGGGTGAGCTGGATGAGGCTGGGTGCATTCCTCTGGTCGAGAAACGACGACTCTCACGGGAAGAAGGAGACGAAGAAGAAGAGATTGAAATTGTACTACCGCTCATTGATGTTGGTTGAGCAAGCTACTCACTGCTGACTGAATAAATTGAGCCTGTCACATCTGTATTCCACCGGTGATATGATCCGGATTCGTCAGCCCGGCGAGGCATTGGCATAACTGTCATGTATTGGGAATCCATTGTGTTGGTAAGCCTGAAGGCCCGCTGTCAATGCGTTTTAAAGTTCAAGTCTGTCTCTGAGGTTGGATGCTGTGGACATTTGCGGACGTAACGCACGACTGGTCGCTTGACGCTCAGTGGGACACGAATCAGGTCTGTGTTGCAACTGGAAACTGTCGCATTGAGAGATTAAGTCTCTCTACCGCAGCAGGAGTCCCGGCAAGGTTCACGGTATGTTCCGCGGCGTCCTCATCGAGGGTTAGTCCATTGAGTACGGTTCAGTAAAGGGTCATCGTTGACTCACCAAGGCAAGGTGGGACCTGAGCAAAAAGAGATGGCTTTACCTCGTGGGGTGTCTTTGTGTTCACGAAAGTTTGAGCTCGGTCCATAAGAGAACTCAATTCACAGGACGAACTGAGAAATTCCACTGTGCCTGATTTGCGGAGGCGAGTTTTGCTGAGCCGGCTTTAATGAAAATTACTCCTACGTTCTGTTTAAATCAGAATTTTCAAGATCACGATGGGATCACAAGTGCATCGGGTCGTAACTTCACAAGAGAAAGGTTTCCTCGTGAAAAGTTTTATGTAGTTGTACGCATTTTCGTCGATAAAGGAAAAGTCGGCGTGATGCGTATATCTGTGAGTAAATGCGTCAAGGCTGGGAACCGATGAGTTTCCCACCATGTCCGATGAAGAATCTCGGTATTAGTCACTTTTAAAATGGATTATGTGAACTTCCTGTGGCCTTTCGAATCATTTTTATCGCAGCGTGCATGTTTTTGAGTGTGTTTCATGTCGTGATGGCAAGTGATGGGCCAGTCTCTGGCCAGATGGGGTTGGCACAGGCTCTGGACGCACAGGACGCAGAGCTTCGACTGCTCAGGGAGGAGCTCGACTGCCTGAAGATGCAGATGCAATCGGGGGGGATCGCGGAAAAGCAAGAAGTTGAGGGTAAGAATCCGCAGCTAACAGCAAAACTCGCCTCGTTTTCTCCAGCGGTGAATCAACGTGAAGCTGTTGTGGAGCTGTTGGCTGAACCCATCGGATTCCGAACGCTTTATGATCGGGGGTTTGTGATTAAACCCTACGACAAAAGAAAAACACCGTTTGAGCTGAAAATAAACAGTTGGATCCAATTTCGTCATCATGCATTTACGAGGTCGGTTGACACGTGGACCGACAATGCTGGGGTGGAGCGTCCCGTTCTGAACCGAAACACTTTTGACATCGAACGCGCCCGATTAAGTTTTCGCGGATTCGCAATCGATCCAAGACTGACCTACTTTTTGCAATTGGATGGCGACACCGATGGGGCTCACACGGTAGATTTCTTTGATTACTGGTGGGATTGGAAAGTCTCTGATGACTTCAGCATTCAAGTAGGAAAGCGAAAGGTGCCTGCAAGCCGACAATGGCTTCTCGGCGCACGACGGACGCGTTTGTCAGATCGCCCCATGGCGGATGATTTTTTTCGACCTGACAGAACGGTCGGTATCTTTGGGTTGGGAAAGGTGGGCGATAGTTGCCACTACCAAGTGATGGTCGGAAATGGCTACCGAACTACAAACTTGCCACCTGCAGTAGCTGACGATCGTTTTACCTTTGCGGCGACCAGCTACATCGAGCCTGCGGGTAAGTTTGGTTCGCAGTTGGTGGACTTCGATTGCACTTGCAACCCCCTTTGGCAACTTGGCCATTCCTTCGTTTATTCACCTCAAACCAGTAACCAATTAGCGATTCCCCTCGATGAGAGTGATTTCCTTCGACTTGCCGATGGAACTCGATTGAATCAGATCGGCGCTTTGGCACCAGGTGTCACCGTGTCAGAGTTTGATTTGTGGTTCTATGGTGTGGATCTCGCCTGGAAGCATCGTGGATGGAGTGCAGATTCAGAGGTTTTCTTTCGGTGGATCGAGAACCTGAGAGGGGATGGCACGCTTCCAGTCGACAGCATCTTCCAGCATGGACTCTACGTTGAGGGCGGTAAGTTTCTGATCGATCGCACTTTTGATGTGAATTTTCGCTACTCATATGTCAACGGTGACTTTGGCAATGGTTCAGAGTTCGCTGGTGGGTTCAATTGGTACCCGCTGTCAAAGCCGTCGTTGAAGTTTACCTTTGACGTGACGCGTTTGGACAAAAGCCCGTTGCAGAATCGATCTGCCGATATCTCGGTTGGTGATAGCGGTGTCTTGTTCCGTTCGCAATTTCAAGCCGAGTTTTAAATTCAAACGAATTGAATTTTGTGAACTCTGCGGTGCCCATGAGCCCTTTGCTCACCTGTGCCCGCATGAGCCCTTTGCTCACTTGTGCTGGAGAGCTTGGACGGCAGGGGAATGAGTTGCTCTAGTCGTAGCTACTATCAACTCATGGGCCTGCTCTTGCCCTTCTTGGTTCAGTGTTGCGCTTGCGCGGTCTCGTGATGGTCTGATTGGCATCGCTTTTTTTGCAGTATTCTCACCGTGCTTGATCGGCAATCCACAGATCAAACAGTCCTCACTTACAATCTTGCGATTTGCTGGGAGAGGTAAATCTTGGATGACTAAAACATGGCCTGCATTGGCAAGCTCGATTAATGGTCATCAGTTGACAATTCATCCGCAACAACCAAGTTGCTGCGACTAGCTGAGCAGCATGATCAACCGAGTTACCAACTTGCGGTGATTAACGACCCGATTAAGTTGTCGTACCCCAAGCAGTGGGTTGATTGCTCAACTGACGCCCGTGAATGACGAAAGTATTGAGGCTTTTGCTTCGCGTTTCTTGCTAACGTCAGGAGTTGTTGCTGTCCTCTTTTTTCCCACACGCAGTAATCACTATTGTGTAGCAGCATCTCGCAAGTTGTTAAAGCAATCGAGGTGCTGACAGTGGACCTCAAGATCGAGGACTTGGTTCTACTCTAGGCAAAGAAAGGTTTGGAGACCTGCGAGATATACCGCTTCAAATTTTTGTGAAAAACTTGTGAGGAAATCCAGCAAGCTCTCGTTGAATGGATTGTGTTCAAGATATTGTGTCTCGAACAAATTCTGAAAACGTCGATTACAAAGGCCATCACTATGAAAACTAAAATCACCCTTGCTGCCGCACTCGTTATGACTGCCTTCAGCTTTTTCAGCACCGCACCTGCAGAAGCCGCTGCTTTTGTGAAACTCGGCGATATTGCCGCCGAAATGCTTTGGATGGAACTACTGGAAAGCGACCATGATCGATCCAGCAGTTATTCCGAAGCCGAGTGTGTCTATATGACGCTTCGAGGTCTTGGTTTTGATGACGACGAGGCGATCGTTGGGCTGGTGCTCATGAGTGAAGGATTCACACTGGATGAGACGATTCGGTGTTTGACAACAGAACACAGCATCGCTGATCCAAATATCCCAGTAGATCGTTCGTCTGGTGAGAGGGACCTGCAGGTGACGGCAAGCCTGTCCCAGGGAGCATTGCGATAATGATTCTGGCCTTCTGAGTTATCGAACAGTTCGTTGCTCGAACTGCTCGCTCATTGCGAGGCAAGGTAAACAGAGCGAGACAGGCAGGCAACAATAAAAAGGGGACAAAAAAAGGGGGACAGGCACTTCTCAGGCACTGCTAATTGCAAGCTGAGTAGACAATGCCTGTCCCCCTTTTTTTTGATGCCTGTCCTCCTTTTTTGGGGGAGGATCCCAAAGTCTCCAATGCAGGACATTTTCCGACATAGCATGCTGGTTCTCTTATCTCTTTCTTTTCTTCGTCTAGTCCTTTGATGAAAACAGCAGTTCACTGCATCGACCTGACATTTGCAGGCAGAGCCGAACGCACAGAATACTCATGCTTGGCTGGACGCTTTAGAAACGGCGTTCCGGATTCAACCTGCGGCAGACTTGAGATAGGCCTCTAATTCTCTCAGAACTTGTTGAACCAGCGACTCCAGTTTTTTTGAAAGTGCGACTGTTTCTTGGGCATTACCTGCCGCAATGTTCACATCCATTTGCCCGAGAACTTCAATACTGGAGTCTGCTCCGATCAATTGAAGCCCGCCTTTCATCGAATGAAGCTGTTTGGCAATTTCAGTCATCGAAGCCAGGCCGGGGGTTGCTAAAACCTCGGTTACTTCCTGCAGTATCGATTTTAAATCAGTTCTTGTCGTTTCAACGGTAGTCAGCAGAAGATCATGATCGCCACACGCGACGTCCAAAGCTTCTTTCCAGTTGATCACGTCGCTTTGCAGTCCGCCGTCATCCTGGGACAATGCAGAATCCACAACGAGCAAATCAGAGATTTCGCCTAGCACTCGATTGAATTCCTGTATCTTAATCGGCTTGGTGATGTATTCATCCATGCCTGCTTCAAGACAACGGGTACGGTCTGCCTTGAACGCTCCTGCCGTGGAAGCGATGATCTTCACAGGCTTGAGGTGATCTGATTCCAATTCTCGAATTCTTTGCGTTGCATCGATTCCATCTAAAACTGGCATTTGAATATCCATCAGGATCACATCGGGTGACTCCCGTTCCCAACATGCGATCGCTTCTTCTCCATTTTTTGCAATTAGAACACGATGCCCTAACTTGCCTATGAGTCGCGATGCGAGTAATCGATTTGATGCAACATCGTCAACGACAAGCACAAGAAGTGGAACCTTTGAGTTTGGTGAGCTCGATGTTTTATGATCGTGAATGCCTTCTTCAGTCAACTTCATTCCAGCGCTGTCTTCTGCACGGTTCCGCAGGCATGAAAGTAGTTCAGACTCTTTGGCTGGTTTAAGAATGTACCCGTTGCCTTGGGCAAGCTTGTTTTCCGAGATCTCTGCCGGGTTAGCTGCAAGGATGAAGATTGGAGATTCCTTGAGCGCATCTTCCTTTTTTATGTGGGCAATAAGTTCAGGCGTTGAGGGGTTTGCAAGACTGCTGTCAACAAAAAAAGCAACTGGACCCATAGGGCGATTCGTTTTATCGGCAATGAATGATTCGGCGGCTCGTCCACTACTAAAGGTATGAACAGTCAGTCCAAAACGTCCGATCGACTCGGAGAGATATAGGGAAGTCGCCTCGTGATCGTCGATGATTACGGCTGAATTGAATTGTAAGCCGAGTCTTTTTTGATCCGATGTACCGGTTGCAGCAATTTTAGGAAAACTCCATCGAAATTGAAAAGTCGAACCACGCCCAACTTCACTTTCCGCCGATATTTCGCCGCCTACAGCACGAAGAATTCCGGCGGTGATCGCCAACCCCAAGCCTGTTCCACCGTATTGGCGCGTCGTGGAGCTGTCCTCTTGTTCAAACGGGTTGAAAATCATTCTTAGCTGGGCGGCTTGAATGCCTTTTCCTGTGTCGCGAACCTTGATGCCAAGGCAGATGTCTTGATCAGTTTCGGATTCAACGGTCGCTTCCAACACGACTTCACCATCGTCAGTGAATTTAAGTGCGTTGCTCAAGAGATTCGCAAGCACCTGTCGCAATCGAGTTGGGTCTCCTCGGAAAAGATTTGGGAGCTTGGAGTCAAGATGATATACCAGTTCAACTCGGGGACTTCGAGAACGGAAGCTGATGGATTTCATCGTGTTGCCGATCAGTTCCCGCAGGTCAAAGTCAACTTCTTCGAACACCAGCTTGCCAGCTTCGATTTTTGATAAGTCAAGAACGTCGTCGATGATCACCATGAGTGACTCTGCAGAATCGCTCAGGACGGAGATATACTCTTTCTGAGTTGAATCCAATGAGGTGCCAACGAGGAGAGACCCCATGCCAAGGATCGAGTTCATCGGGGTTCGGATCTCATGGCTCATCGTCGCCAGAAATTGGCTCTTTGCATCGTTGGCCTTCTCAGCCTCGTTTTTCGCCTGCTCCAACTGTGCAAGACGGATTTTCAAATCGTGGCGCATCTGTTCGAAGCCGGTGGTGAGTTGCCCGACTTCATCCCGCGTTGGCTTTGGCAGTGCCGCCAAATAGTCTCCTTCAGCCAATGAACGAGATGCATGGGCCAGAAGGGTCAAGGGGCGTCGGATGCTCGCATCGAGGAACCAAGCCGTCATGCAGGCTAGCACCAGAGCAACCACAAGCTGAATCCTGGCGTACCAAGACCACAACGCTCGCTGTTCTTGCAAAATCGGTTCCGCATTGAACCAGATAAGAAGCTTGCCGACATCTTGGCCGTGGAAGCGAACAGCTTTTTCTTCGGGAATAGGATAAGTGCTGTCCTCGGGCAAGACTTCCGAAACCTCGTTAGTATCCGCTTGTTCATCGAGTGTAGAACGTGCTGTCGGATAAGCAATCAAACCGTCAGCGTAATACACCTCAACTTCCACCCATGTGTCAGGGTACCGCTTGGTCACCTGTTCAAGAAGACTTTCAAGCTCGATGCTGTTGTTGCTCCAGAGCATCGGGGCGATGGCATCAGCCAGCGTCTCCATCCGCAAACCCAGGTCTTCTTTTACCGACTGTCGCAACTCTGTCTCGAGTCGTGGGTACCAGTATCCTAGATGGAAGATCGTAAACACGAAGACGCACGAAACGAGAATCGCGAAAATACGAAAACCCAGCTTGTCAATGAACCGGGATTGTTTCATAAATCTCGAGCCTACGCCTATTCGGGTGCCTGGTAAAACTCTTCTAATTTCAGATCGACCAGCGATTGGTAATCTTCGACTGTCGCAGTAACAGGTTTTGTCATTGGAATCCCTGCAAGCAGCGTTCTGCCTTCTTCACTATTCATCATCTCGATAATTGCTGCTTTGACCTTAGCGGCAACTTCGTCAGGGACTCTGGGGTGATAAGCCAGTGGATGTGGAGCCACGCCTGGCGTTTCATAAATCACCCGTAACCGTTCCTGTAATTCGGGAGTCTGCGCCTCCAGAGTTCTACGCACGCCTCCACCGGCGGCCGCTTTACCGGATATCACATTTAGGTAAACGGACTCATGTGTTTGCACAAATTTCGGTACGCATTCGACGTTGAACTTTCTCGCTAGGAGGGTCCTCATGTACAACGAGGCACCTAACGCGTTCGGCGAAGGGAAATCGACGCGTTGACCTTCTAGTTGCTCGATGCTCTTAATGTCCGAATCGTTTGCCGCCACAAGGATTCCCGTCAGTTGCCTTTTATCATCTCGAATGAGAGGCATGTAACCCTCATCTCGCTGAGCGCAAACAAAGTGATATGGATTCATGTAAGCAAAATCGTATTCACCTTCGGTAAAACCCTTTTCAAAATTGGGAATTGAGAACGTGGGCTCAAGTTTCAGGTTCAACCCTGTCTGATCGGACAAGTAGGTAACGAGAGGCTGCCAGATTTCAAACAATCGTTCCGAGCCCCATTGTGGAACCACACCGATCGTATAGACCGGTCCCTCAATGATAGCCTGCGGAACTGGTGCTGGGTCAGGAGGCCTCACTACTGGAGGCTTGGATTCGCAACCGATCAGACCTCCCACGAGGAGAAGGCACCAATGAAAATATGAAGGGCAGGTTTTCACACGCAAAATCCTGGTAACAAAACAAATGATCCAATGACGTCGTTTAGGTGAGTGCTGGAAGCTCGTGCGAGACCATCGCTCCTGTACATCTACTGACTCTTTTGAGAAACATCGCGGATAGCCGCAACAAGGGTTGCGAGTTGCGATCTCAATGTGAAGGTCAACGGGATGCTCGCGTAAAACATACCATCTCACGCAGTGGCTTCATTGGGAACAGAGGCCAAGCGACGCGGTGATTATCCAGAAAAAACGCCTGTGGTGTTTGATTACGCAAGCTGAGAGGTGTTCCAACGAAGTCTAGGTCGCAGTTTTTTGCGTGTGGGATCAAAATACACGACCGAGTAGTAATCATTGTCAAAAAGTTGACTTTCTGGGGTTGTCATGGTTGCCTCGCGGATCTGTTAATGTCGCGTCCATGTTCTCGCTATTGCAGCGCTCGTTCGCGGGAAACGCGGAAGGCGTCCATTATTCACTCAATTGGCGATCCAAGTTTACAGTCTGATTGCCACTCATGGTCGTCTCGGAGGCGTCGCGGATCTGGCGAACCACCGAGCTGCCGAACCACCGATGCGCTGAGCCACCGACACAGCGTTTAAGTACGTTCTGCAGCCGTGGCAGTATTCTCTCGGACTGGATCAATCGAAAACCATTAGACGCCATTGTGTAGCTTCGTACTGCGTATGCCGTCGTTGCAGACAAAATCGGCAAGCAGCGAATGTTGCTAAC
>CAXGRW010000062.1:0-14280 GCA_964012125.1 uncultured Rhodopirellula sp. | reverse complement strand
GTATTCACGAATACTGTTTTCCAGACGCTGTGAATCAGCTTGAGCACTTGCTGCCTTCATTGAGTAGGCAGCTAACTCCGATATTTGCTTTTCAGAGGCGCGGTGTGAGTCATCTTCGTAATCCTGCTCGACATGATCATGCATTTCCTCAATCACAGCCGTCGATTGTGCGCCCAAAATCACGACCAGGATGATCAAAATGCCCACAAGATTGGCAACGATGTCAAGAAACGCATCGTGCCCCATTTCGAGCATGGTTCTTTTCTTGCGGTGCTGACTCATTGTAAACGTCTCCCGGTGACTTCGATGCCGCTTCCACGAAAACCTTTCTGCAGTTCGCTATATCGACGCTCACTTCCCGGCATGATTGTCACTTGCAGTTGTGGTTCCCAACGCCCGCCAGGTAATGCAGGGCCCCAACGTTCAATTCTCTCGCGAACTGCAGCAGCCAGTTGCAATGTTGCTAGATTGAGATCGGCATTACCGCCGGTAAACCCAAACACCTCGGTGCTACCCGCTGCCCCGGATGCAAGCATTACGAAGTGGTCGGAATGACACTCGACGCGGATCGTTCGGACGATGGCGTTGCCCTGCATACCAACCATTCGTTTTGGTATCGCCCAATTTCTACCTTCTCGCCGTAATGGAACTCGATTGCTGTTTTTTACCTCCGTTGGAGGGGGCGGTTGTGAATTGGGTTGCTGCTTAGCACGAGCAGATTGCGGTTGCTGGTCGAATTGACCACCCGTGCTTTGGGTTCCACCTTGGCCACCTTGGCTGGTTTGCGTGAGTTGTGAGTTGGTTTCACCGCTACCTTGGTCAGTCAACGCTTCACGGTTGGTCGTGACACCTTCGTTGCCATTCGAGCGTTCAGCAGAACCCGTCGGTGATTCGTTCCCGGGTTTTGAATCACCAGCGTTAGCCGCAGCTGCAAACTTGTTTTGTTCGCTGAGGTTTGTAAGAGAGCCTTTGGATTTTCCTGCGGTTGTTTGCGGCAGCGTGTCCGACCTGCCAAGTCCTGTCGTTGAGTCGGTGGAAAACAATGAACCGGACTCTTGTCGAAATTCATCACTCTTGGAAACGCGTTCCATCTCATTGGTTGCAGATTGGATTTGTTCTGCCCATTGCCTCGCTTGATCTCCAGCATCCATTCGCCCCTGTGTGGCAGCTAGGGCCCGATGGGCATAGCTTGAACGGCCTTGAAACTCAGGATTACCGTAGCCGGATCTGCCGGGATAAACATTTTGAGCGCCTGCTGTGGTTGTCGGTTCGTTCCGAGACCGAAAGCCGTTCGCTCTTCCTTCACGATCCAATGACGCGGCCGATAAGACAGGCAGGCGTCGATTGTTCTTTTGTGTGTTGGCAACGGCACTTTGCGAATACCCTCGGGTACCACCGTTAGTGCCAGGGTAGGAATTCAAGTTGCGTTGTTGCGCTGCTGCTTGGCGAATTACCAAGTCGACTTTCTGTTTTAAAACAGGATCTGGTTGAGCGTATGCAAGTTGGATTCCAGCAGGTACCAGTTCATATCCAAACTGGTCGTCCCAGTCTCGCATTGCGCCTCGGGCGGCGGCATAAGACTCGATTCCATCCGGTCGGACAACCAGAAGAGGGTAGGGCGGGGCGGCATCGTTGTACTGTCCCAAGGCATGAAGCCGGATGGTACGCAAGGCGGCATCCAGCGGGTTGGTGGACTCAGCAGCTCTCTCAAGTTCTTCCAGTGTGATTCGATTTCCCTCGGGAAAAATTGTCAATCCTTCACTGGTGCATTCCAGATAGATCGGCCGCCGATCCGTACCATTGGGGCCTTTGTGTGGCACAATGACGATGCGAGGTGATTGGTTTTCGGCTTCCTCACGTAACTTCGCAAGTGTTTGCTTTTCGGTGTCAACTTGTTGCTGGACTGTCCTTAGCATTTGTTGATCGATTTCCGCGGTGTCTGCGGTTTCATCATTCAAGCGGTTGATTTCGTCGTTGAGTTGATTCAATCTTTCTCGTGTGCTTGTCAGTTGCTCTTCGATGTACGTGAGGGCATCACGGCGTTCGCCCAGCTCTTCGGTTTGCTCCTCGCGAAAAGAAACTAACTCCTTCACGCGGAACACTTGTTCTTCCAACAGTGAATCAACGTCGCTAGCAGAAAGACCTTTACTCACTTGTGCTTTGGGATCCGGAATTGGCTTGCGTGCGGTTTGTTCTGCTGCATTGGTCGCATTTTGAGCAACCAACGCGAGTAGCAGAATCAACGTTCCAAGGGTGCAAACGAGTACCGCTAAGAAAGGGAACAACGATGGTGATAGCCCTTTGCGATCTCGCCGACTCATGCTACCTGCCTTGGCGAAGAATCATCAGCTGAATGGCTGGAAGTTGCTATCCGACTGGATAACACGTCGACAGCACGAGCCAGAATTCGCATTGCATCTGCCATCCCATCTCCCCCAGCGGCTGCTACGCTCCGATCAACCGATGCATTGGTAGCAACGAGTCTTTGCAGATTTGAGTCAAGCGATTCTTGCAGCATCGTGACAGCGGCAGCGCTGCCCTGAGTATCTGCAAGGTTTTCGTACTGTTGAGAAAGAGTGTTGAGGACCGTTTTCAACTGGTCAGAGTGCTGGGTGAGCACACCTGCTTGGTGCTGGCATTGCTCATCAAAGTGAACTGATGATTTATCGGTCACGCTTTTGAGTGCGTTTGCGTGGTCGGCCAGAGCTGGTGACAATCGAGTTTCGATATCGCTTAACAATTGGCGAGACATTTGTTCGTGTGTCTGCGTCGATGCTTGATGACTGGTCGTCATCAGGTCGTGCCAACGAGTGCATTCACTGACGATCTGTGTACTAACGTGTTCCGACGCTCCGGCGATACTCGCTGAATGTTTATCTAATGCGGGCAGGAGTGTTCGTTCGAGTGCTTCACTGATCTTGTTGGCATTATCTTCCTGAACCCTTTGCCAGTGCTCTTGAGCTTCATCGATGGTTTTCGCCCAGAGACGCGTCTGGTTATCCAGCGACTCGGCAACCGCAGCTTGTACACCTCGGCACAGATCGGCGATCAATGCTGTCTGGTTGTCGGATGTTTCATCGCTTGGCAGGCTGGCAGAGACGAGATGTCCAACCCGGGCATCAATATCTGCTAACAGCTGCTGCTCACCACGTTCAATGGGAAATTGCACAAAGATCGCGACCACAGACAACACAAGTCCCAAGGCGGTTGTGTCAAATGCGACGTACAGACCGCTCTTCAGGTTCTCCACCGCGGCGCTGCCGTTGGCAAAGTCGAGCCCACCCAAAGTTTGCGTAATGCCGATCACGGTTCCAAGAAAACCGAGCATCGGGATGGCCCAAATGATGATTCTCACAAGACCCAATGAGTCGTGGGCAACATCTGCATCACGTCCCGAAAGCTCTCTGAGATCGTCGGCTAGGTGTTTCGTTGTTCCTCGCTGAGATTGACGTGTCAGTAATTCCTCGAGCCTTGAAACGAGTCGATTCTTCCGCGTTTGAGATGGTAATCGACGGAGCTCCTGTAGCCATCGTTTTGAAACGAAGCCTGCATCTTTATCGGTCAGCCAGCGGTCAGCTGGTGATTCCTCGCCTGTCGGTGGCAGCAGATCTTCGTCTCGAATTGCGTTCAATTGCTTGACCTGCGTGAGCACATCAAGCCATTTTGTGAACAGGACCGCGACTGCGAACCAAAACAGAATCGTCGCCGCGATCGCGACGGGATGCCCCAGGAAGTATCGCTGCAGAGGTTGCCAAGCGGTGGCGTAGACCAAGCTGTAGAAGCCTGCGTTCAGCGCAGTTCCCGTGAGGGCAGCCAAGGCCGCATTCCCAGCGGTTTGGGATTGTGGAGGCCCCGTGGACTCGTCGCCTGTCGCGCTCTCCGATGGCCTGATGTTGGTCCCAAAACCTTTACTCTTCACGTCAATTCCCACGGTCAACCTCTCTCGGGAGTTTCATTTCGGGGGCGAACCCGCAAACGGCCGATCAGATGGGCCAAGCTGCTGCAGGTGTCCCTCCGCCGCTGGCGAGACCTTCGGCGGGAGGGCAACGCCCCCACATAATCGAATCGACCGTCAGGACCCCAAAACTTTATCCCATCGTCAGAAATTACCGCCTCGCCCAGGACCAGCTCCGGGCAAATGTTAGCTGCGAGGCAGGCTCTCGGCTCAGGTCAGATCACCCGGTCCCAGGGCCCGCTGTGTTCATATTGCGGCGAATTAGGGCATTTTCGTACGATTGAGCTGAAATTGATTTCGGGCGTCTACAGTCGTTTTTGGTGAGCAAAATGACCTGTTATTGCCCGTGTTCTGCAGGAATTGGAGCATTTGTAATGATGAACGCCGAAATGGTCGAAACTACCCAAGTCGCGACTAGTGATGCAGGAAACCGGATAATCCGCACAGGATTGGTGCTTTTGATGGTGATTGGCATCGCGACAGTGGCGGTGAGCCAGAACCCGACGCCTCAGAGTGATGGACTGCCGATAAACTCCGAACTTTCCGACCTGACGCTCGCCGAAACGGTGGCAAGGGTGGGTGCCTCGGGCGACATGATCGGATTTTCCCATTCTGACAGTTCGGGAACTCAGACAATTACGCTAGTTCATACCGGCAAAGCTTGGATGGCCGTGTATCATATCGATAGGTCGGGGAAGGTCCGACTTGTCAGCAGTCGTCCAATTGATGCTGATTTTTCATTGCAACTGAACGCCACGTCCCCACTGCCCGAAGAGATCCGCGAGATCAATCGACGGTGATGGTAGTTGGTGTTGGGCTGCAGCGGGTGAACCATGACGTATGTTAAATGCGTCCGTTTTCTCGTGTCCACAACTACCAATCGACGATCCTGCTTAATCAGGGTCTCTCGGAGCCGAAAATCGAATGGCTAACTACCTCTCGTTAGAAGAAGCTGCCCAAAAGCTCGGAATCACTGCTGATCAACTAGTTGATTTGCGTAGCCAAGGGAAAGTACGTGGTTTTCGTGATGGAGCGAGTTGGAAATTCGCCGACAATGATCTCGGACGACTGGCCGATGAAATCGCCGATGGCGGTCTGCTTGATGGCGGTGGAAGTGATTTAGGCATTGGAGGCGATCCCGTTGCCTCTGGACCCGGAAGCGATGTCAACCTTGTGGCTTCGCAGGGAGACAATGCAGATGTCCAGGTCGTTTCTGGTGAAAGTGATCTGGAAGTCTCCGAAGACTTGCTCGAGATCGATTCAGCCGAGTTGCAACTCAACGATCCTGCGATCATGCACGATTCCGCGCAGCTTGATCTGGCGATCGAGCCGAACGCCGGAAGCACAGGGCCAGTAACTGATGAAGAGCTAAAAGAAATTTCTGAGTCCCACCCCGATGTACTCGCCCCTGAAGCAGGTGAGGGTAGCGGCAGTTTATTAGATCTGGAAAGCGAGTTGAGCCTGCAGGCAGGCAGCGACCTGAGTTTCGCATCGGGGGAGCCTGATGAGGACAGCGGCGAAGAGTTGATTGGTGCCGATGAAGATAGTGCGATGGATGTTCTTGGCAGCGACATTGATGCCGCTGGTTCGAAGGCCAGTTCGGCAGGCGTTAGTAGCCTTGAGCTCATGAGCGATTTGGATGAGCCAGCCGACATGACAGGGTCGCGTGGCGCAGATGTATTAAGCGAGCTTGATTTGCTGGGCGTTGAAAAGTCTGGCAGTGGTGTGATTTCTGGAGACAGCGGAAGTCTGCTCGGTTCCGGACTCGGTAGTGGAGTCGGCTCAGGTTTGGGATCCAGTCTGGGAGACGTTTTGGCTGACGATGAACTTGTCATCGCCGACGATGATGACGATTTGGTTATCAGTGGTGCGGGCAGCGATATTTCTGTTGCAGGTGACAGTGGGATCAACTTGATGAGTCCGTCCGACAGTGGCTTGTCACTCGAGAGCGAGCCGTTGGATCTTGCCGGAAGCAGTATCTCAGCCCTTGATCTTGGGCAGGAAATGTCAGAGGGTGGTAGCAGTGGCGGTGGCAGTGGATCCATGGTCGACTTCCAGGCTGACGAAGAATTTCAGCTCTCGCCTTCCGGAATCAGCTTGGAACCTGACTTCGAAAGTGGCTCGCAAGTAATCGAAGTCGAAGAATCAGAGGCGATCGGCGAGCCGATCGAGTTCGGCGATGCCGGTGTTGCTGAAGCTGGTGACATGTTCGGTGCCGAAGCCGAAGCCGTTGAAGTCCTCGGTATGGACGCGGGAGAAGAAGAAGGTATCTCGGTAGATGAGGCCGCAGCTGTTTCTGCCATCGGTGGTGCCAGCAGTGGTTACAACGCTTTCGAAGTACCGTTCACGCTGATGCAGTGCATCACCCTTTGCATGGTATTAGCGGTGCTCAGTGTCGGCGGCATGTTGGTGACCGACCTCATGCAAAACATGTGGAGTTACAGTGAAACAGCCGCCCCCGTCAGCTCACTTACGGATTCACTGACCGGTTGGCTCGACAGCAAGCCAGGGTCTTAGTAGAGCTTCAAGCCCGATCGCAAGGCTCCAAACCTTCTGGGGCCGAAAATTTGTCTCAGTGTGGGTCAAACTGTCGCGATAATGGGATATATGCGTACTTTCACGCGTCCCCACGTAATGTTGGGTACGAACCATAGTGGATTGCCCTTTATAGTATTGCATAGGTAACATACCGGGTCCTCCGGTGATCGACTTCCTCAGTCGAGTCTCACTCCAGATAAACGGCATCGATTGGCTGTTATCCGCTGTTCTGTGGTACTGCAGACTCGCGGTTCTGGGGCTTCCCTGATTTGGTCAGGAAGGAGGGCATGTTTGGCCGGTTTTGATCGTGCACGAGTAGGTAGAAATGTTGGGCTCAACTATTAGCTTCCAAAATCTGTTTCATTGGCCATCCGAGATGCGTTCAACGCGATTCATGTGCAGGAACTGGGCTTTGATGCTGCTGGCGTGCTGCATGGCTGGCTTCGCAGGCTGTGAACGTCTTGATCCAGTCGTGACTTACACCGTTCCGACCAAGCTTCCTGCCAAGCTAGTGCCTGGGCAGGATCGTATGTTGGCAGCCATGTTGCCTAAGGGGAACGAGATTTGGTTCTTCAAGGTAACTGGCCCTGAGGGAGCAGTGGACTCGATTGGTACAGAGTTCCGGAGCTTTGTGGAGGGGATTGAGTTCGAAGATGGTTCTCCAAAACTAAGTGAGTTACCGACTGGCTGGCGGCGTGGGGGAGAAAAGCCGTTCCGTTATGCGACGTTGGACGTCGAGACTCCCGATAAACAACTTGGGATAAGCGTTTCATCCTTGCCGTTGCGAGAGGATGCGTGGGATGAACAGGTGCAAGACAATGTGAACCGGTGGCGGGGGCAACTCGGGTTGCCCAAGTCCAACGCGAAATGGGCTGGCGGTGAAGCGATTACCGTCCAATCCGCAGATCCGAATGCGGTCTGGGTTGATATTGTTGGCGAAACGGGAGGAACCAACTCGATGTCGCCACCTTTCGCGAATCGTATCCCGCCGCCGAGTTCTGCCGGAACGCTCCCTTCGCAGTCCGCGAAGCCTCCGGCGAGGCCCGCTTCTGATGAGCGAATGCTGGCCGCGATGGTGCCCAAGGGATCTGACGTTTGGTTTTTCAAGGTCAAAGGCGCAAAAGAACCAGTCGCTTCGCTGGCGAAAACGTTTCGTGATTTCGTTGAAGGCGTAAAGTTCGAGCAGGGGGCACCCGATTTGAATATGCTCCCTGAAAGTTGGACTCGCGGTGGAGCACGACCCTTCCGTTACGCAACTTTGGATGTCGCAACACCAGCAGGAAAATTGGATGTCAGCGTTTCCAAACTAGTCCGTCAGCAGGATAAGCCATGGGCTGAACAAGTTGATATGAACGTCAATCGTTGGCGCGGTCAGATGGGATTGTCCCCGTCAACTGATAAGTGGGCAGGCGGGCAGCCACTCAGCGTGGCGACCGCAGATGAAGGTTCGGTTTGGGTCGATTTGGCGGGCGACGCTGGCAAGTTGCCAGCATTGGATCCACCGGTGGCTGGAAAGACACCGTCCGGCTCGCCTTCTGCAACAGAGGCTGAGGCAGAGTCCGACAACAAAGCTGAGGCTGTTACCTATCAGCGACCCAACGGATGGCGAGATGGTCGTATGAGTAGTATGCGGCTTGCTGCCTTCAACGTTGGGCCGGAGGATAAATCAGCTGAGATCACCGTCATTCCTGCGGGCGGTGATCTTCGTGGAAATGTAGCAAGATGGTTGGGCCAAGTCAGAAATGGGACGGTTGCAGATGAGGTTGTTGATCAAGCGTTAGAAAACGCGCAGGACGTGACCGTTGCTGGTAAGCCGGGAAAACGGTTCCTATTAACGGCCGAAAAGGATGCTGACCCAAAAATGGCTATCGATGCAACCATCGTCCCGCTCGGTACTGACGGGGCGTCCAGCTTGTTCATCAAAATGACAGGTCCTGCAGAAACAGTTGAGAATCAGGCTAACACTATCACCCTGTTCTTGAAATCTCTGAAATTGAATTTGTAAACGATTCGCTCGCACTCGAAACGTGATGAAATTATGTCGACGATTGTAGACTCCGCACGCGGCCCAAAAGAAAACGCAGGCAACTTCTCATTGCTCAATGGCTTTGCTGCGATCGGTTCATTGAAATTCACTGTGGTCCTGTTTGCCCTATCGTTGGTAACCGTTTTGGTTGGCACGTTGGCGCAGGACGAAATGAATATGTTCGAGGTCAAGCAGCGGTACTTCACCTGCTGGTTCACCCAGCTGTACTTCGATGATCTCTTCCCCCAAGCTTTTTACCCGCATGACAGCCCAATCCGAGGCAGTATCCCTTATCCCGGGGGTGCCTTGATTGGCGTGCTGCTGATGATCAACCTTGTGGCTGCCAAAGCAACGCGGTTTCGAGTTAGCGGAAAAGGCTCACAGCTACTTGGCGGTGTTGGGTTCATTGCTCTGGGATCGCTTTTGGCAGTATTTGTCGTAGCGGCAGGGCACAGCAGCGAGGGCCTGCAGGGCACGCCTCCAATCAGCTATGAAACGCTTTGGGCTTCAGTGTTAGCGAGCCTGACTATTATGGCTTTCGGCTGCGTTTACGCGGGTGTTCAGGTTTCGCAGGGAACAATGAAGATCTTGGCATTTTGTTTAGCAGCTTCACTCGGTGCCTTCGTCGCCTACTCTCTCGCGGACGATTTCCGCATTGGTGATCCAGGACTAAGAATCGTGTGGCAATTAGCTAAGGGACTGGGTGCCGGCATCATACTGCTGGTTGGTTGTCTCATGGTATTCGGAAAACAGGGCGGAAATGTTCTGTTGCATCTGGGGGTCGGCTTGCTGATGTTTGGTCAATTCGCGTTTGGCGATCGTCAGTTGGAGCAGAGGCTGAGCCTGATCGAGGGTGAGTCATCCAACACACTTGTGAACCTTGATTTGATTGAATTGGATCTGATTGCGAAGGGTGAGACTGGCGACGAGGTGGTTGCGATTCCGGGCAGCCGCTTACGCACCGCCGCCGAGACAGGTGTGGTAATTAGTGATGAGTCGCTGCCAGTGGATGTTGGTGTCGTTGAGTTTTACGAAAACTCTAACCTTCGCACCGTTCAGGGCGAGAACTTGGCGACGGCTGGATTCGGACTGGAGGCGGAGGCTATTCGCGCTAGAAAGTCTGGTGGAACCGACAGTGAATTGAATTTGGCCTCTGCCTATGTAGATCTAATCGATAAAGAGACGGGAGAGTCGCTGGGTGTTTATCTGGTGAGCCAGTTGTTGTCTGATCGTGTGATGCTGCTCGCCGACGGCAAAAGCAAAGATCGATATGACTCGGTTACGATTGGTGATACTGCCTACGACATTGGTCTAAAGTTCCATCGTGAAGTAAAACCCTACTGGGTTCAGTTGGTTGACGTTCGCCGAGTCAATTACAGCGGGACGGATACGCCTCGAGACTACTCTTCATTCATCCGAATCGTCGACGAAGCGACAGGCGAAGATCGCCGTGAGCGAGTCTGGATGAACAATCCTCTGAGGTATCGTGGTGAAACTTTTTATCAAAGCAGTTACACACCGCTGCCTGGTGGCAAAGAAATGACAGGCATTCAAGTCGTCCAGAACTCAGGATGGCTGATTCCGTATTTAGCTTGCAGTATCACGGCGCTTGGAATGTTGGCACACTTTTTTGGCACGCTGACCCGCTTTCTGAAACGACGTGAACGCGAGACGCGTAAACAGGACACCCAAGCTTCTGAGATTGAAGATGGACGTTCAGGTCCGCCTTCGAGGTTGCCAGTGGTTGTAAGTGTCGTTGGGTTCGGCCTTTTAGCGGGGGCTATGCTAGTGCCCACGGCCGCCCTCAGAAATGAAATGCGTCCCGCAGAACGTAATACGAAATTCGATTTTTACGCTGCTGGCAAGATCCCAGCTCAGTATGGTGGCCGAGTCATGCCGCTGGATGCCTATGCAAGGCAGACTGTTAAGGCGATTAGTAATAAAGAATCCATTCCACTTGAAGGTGCACCTTCCGAACTCAAGGATCGAGTGGAGGGCGAAAGTCTGTCGGCAATCCAGTGGTTGATGGAAGTTGCTAGCGACAGCAGAGATGTTGAGAAAATCCGGATGTTCCGAATTGATGCTGAGGAAGTTCGAAGCGAGTTCGAGCTGCCAAGGCGGAAAACTAAGCTTTACTCACTTGAGGAAATTCGGGGTGAATGGGGGCGTGTTAGTGAAATCGTCGATGAAGCGAGGACGAAGGACGGAGCAGATCAATCGTTCAAGGAGCGAAAACTGTTGGAGCTTGACCGACGCACTCGCGAATACACAGTCGCGGCTGCCGCTTTCCAGTTCCCTAGCCCCAAGGTGATGAGTGAAGCAGAGTTTAAGATGTTTCAACCCGGACAACCTTCGGACCCTTCTTCGCGAGCAATGTTTGCCATGCGAGAGCTCGCGAGGAACATGGATCGACTGAAGAACATGCGGGCGGCTGCAATCATTCCACCGGATGCCGAGCTTGCCTCCGAAACGGTTGATCAACCTCAGTGGACTGCCTTCTCCGCTGCCTTCTTTGAGGAAGTTCAAAGGCTTGCTCGGGCTCAATCTGGTAGCGAGGGTGATATTGAACGTTCTGAGTCGATTGCAAGTTTTGGTGACATGATTTCAGCTTACGGCGAGGAAGACGCTAAGTTGTTTAATGAGGCCGTCGATGCAAACGCGGCTGCTTTGTCCTTGTATCCGATCATGGGCTTCTCACCGCGACTGGTTTCTCTTGAACGCTGGATGCAAGCTTCTTGGCCCACTGGGGTGGCGATGATCTTATACTTGGTCACGCTGGTTCTCGGCTTGGTTTACTTCGCTGTGAACTTGCCGCGGTTGCGTCAAGCGGTTTGGGGAATGTTGGTAATCGCCTTGGTCGTGCATACCGTTGCGATCACGTGCCGGATATTGATTACCGGCAGAGCGCCGGTGATCAATATCTACTCGTCCGCCGTTTTCATTGGTTGGGCTGCTGTGTTGTTCGGCGTTCTGGTCGAAAGAATCTTCCGATACGGTGTCGGGAATCTGTTGGCTTCGGCTGCCGGTGTACTGACCCTGCTGGTTGCGTACGGTCTGAATACCGGCGACACCATGCCCGTTTTGCAAGCGGTGCTGGACACGCAGTTCTGGCTGACCACTCACGTGATCACCGTGTCGCTGGGTTATGTAGCTACCTTGGTTGCCGGGACATTGGGGGCCGGGTATCTGCTTGCGGGCTGGGTCGGTGTTGATAAGAAAAAGCTGAGGGATGTCTACCGGTGTATCTATGGAGCCACTTGTTTTGGGATCCTGTTCAGCTTTGTCGGGACCGTCTTGGGTGGCCTTTGGGCAGACGATAGTTGGGGCCGTTTTTGGGGCTGGGACCCGAAAGAGAATGGCGCCTTGCTCATTGTGATCTGGAATGCACTCATGTTGCATGCACGTTGGGATGGCATGGTGAGTGGACGAGGATTTGCCGTGTTGGCGATCGGCGGCAACATTGTTACCGCGTGGAGTTGGTTTGGTACTAACGAACTCGGCATCGGCATGCACAGCTATGGCTTTACATCCGGCGTCCTCATGTGGCTATCCATCTATATCTTGCTGCAAATTGCATTCATCAGTGCCGACTTGGTCCTGAGATCGATCAAGGTGCGATTCGGCTCGGATGCCTCACCAAGCTAGCCGGCCCGAATCGGCAAGGTCGGTGCTGAAGTGTTTGTACTTATCCCATGCCTATACGACTCAATGTCTGCACTGAACAATTGAAGTTCGACTGAACCGCGGCGTTTGCATTGAACGCTCTGGTTGTGGCGGAGCGATAACCGTGATGTTGGGCAACAGTAACGTGTGGATGGTTTGCAGCAACCGATCTTTGGCGCTGTTGGTGCGTGTGGCAATCCCACGATGGAGGGATAGTCTTCTTGCCGGTTGCACTGCTGACACGTTTCAGAGAATGGCAGGTGCGGCGGCGATGCGCACGTTCTTTCACCAGTTTTGATTCTGGTTCGCCAGTGTGCAGTTTTGTGTTCCGTGATTTGGATGATTGCTGTGACACGAGTTCATCGCAAATCGATTGCATGGAACTCAGATTTGGGAAAGCAACATCATTGGGGTTGTGAAATGGTCGGGCCACCATGCCAGTTGTTTGCGGACCGAATGCGAGGCTGATTTGTCGGCATTGGTCGACTGGGAGGAATCAAAATATTCATTAACCAGTCAGTTTGGTCAGACATGGGAACTGCGACACTGTAATTGGGTGCGACAACGTTCAGGACACTCAACGAGTCCAGAGTCTGTGGTGTTGAAAATACGATTGGAAATCCATCAAGACACAATGCTACGTCGGTCGGGAACCCCTCGTAGCCCACTTCGTTACGACAGATGCCACTCAGATTGATCTGGGCGTTGTTGACATTGAATCCGAGCCCCAGAAGGTCGAAGGGGATGTCACCATGTTGATCGATCAGGCGATCCTGGAGTCGAACTTCGAACCCGCAATTCTGATTGGCAGCAATTAGCAGACTGCGACCCATCTGACCATTTTTGGCAATAATGGAACCTGAGATGTCGCTTCGTTTGGAGTGCGGATCTATGCGACAGCGATCAAACTCAAATGTTGCGGTGCCACTAAGACGATGAGAGTTCCGTTCGAATATCCGATCGAGTGCAATGTTGGTGAACCGTGATCCACCAAGATCAATCCACCAGTGGTTTTTTTCGATCTGCCATGTCATGGTGCCGGCGAATTCGGCATTGACGCCAAGCTTTTCCATTTCGGGCAGGAAGTCTGCGATCGCAGAGCAGGGCAGGGTAGTGCCTCGGGTGTCCAGTGACCATCTGGTTGCGGGACGTTTGCCACTTCGATCACGGCGGACCATGATGTTGATCGGCGTATCATTAAGGGAATTGGCAGGAAGGCAGGCTAAGGTTGCTTCGACTGCATTCTCGTGCGGAACGATCCACGCGTCCACATCCTTCAACGTCACCGCTCCTGTGCGACTGTGCAGTGTCAGGTCATTGGCTGATACGCGCACTGGCATCGCCGTTAAATCAGGACGGCAGAGGAAACGTTGGTGAAGTAATTGCCAGATACCCTTGAGTTCGGCTGCCTGGATCTCTGGCTGTTGAAGAAGAATGGTTACTTCACCACCTTCAGTAACGTGTTCAATCTTGCGAATCCGTGCGATTTCGTGCGTCGTTTCTGGTTCTCTGATCGTGATACCGTGTAAGCGGTAACTCGACGGTGTTGCCTTTTCAAAATCTTCAATTTCGATCGCAAGGCCTGTCGTTAGGGAGAGCTCAGCCTCAAGCCTCTGCAGAGCACGGTGATGATACCATGGCGTCCAAGTCATCAATATGCACAGGCAGGTAAAGCAAGTAGGAACCGCGCAGCAGAACACGAACAGCAATCTTGCAGTCGTTCGTTGAGTTCGTTCGTGCATGGTTCGTCCTGTTGGCGAATCGCCCAATCCGTCAGGTGTAGACCTGTGCGCGCGGAATGGTAGAGGCCAGAGGGAAGGCAATCGCCGTTCCCGCAGTGCATGCCGATCTTAGATCCACGGGCGGAACCACCGATAGGTCGTTTTAAGCTGTGAATGATCGCTCAACAGGTCGACGAAGCTTCGATTGTGGAATCCTTGTGCATTCACTTGCCTTACGAGCGAACTCGACACCGATATCGTCCAAAACCCGTGATTAAGGGTGTATTCAGCGGTCGCTTGTGGCTTTGCAATCATTTGTCGGAGCAATTTCACCTCGAGGGTGCTGCCAAGGCCCAGCTTGTTAATCGATGTGAATA